>JBBRSG010000055.1:0-39277 GCA_038245615.1 Chloroflexia bacterium
AAGGGCGTGCCGTCCAGTTCAGGAAAATAGTCCATGCGACCACGCTGGAAATATTGCACCTGATGTACCACTCCATCGTTGCCCAGCATTCCAAAAGACTCGCTGATGGGATAGCCGAAGGCCGCCAACCCGCCGTTAGCCTCCCAAAAAGTGCGAAAAGGCCCGCTCAGACTATGTCCGGTGGGGTCAAAGTAGAGGGTAAGGAGGGGGGTAGGCCAGGCTTTACCGACTTCCGCCAGCCGTCTGAAAGCGGTCTCGGTGCGGTTTTGAGCAGCAAGCGTACCCAAGAGACGAGTTTGAACCTCGTTGCGGGTATTGGCATATTCGGGCCGATATTCTAGAATCGCCCGCTCGAAATACTGGACTGTCGTACCACCTTCCTGAAATTCCTGGCTGATCGGGTAGCCGAAAATCGTCAGGCCACCCTGATTTTCCCAAAAATCCCGAAAGCGCCCGCTGATACTATGGCGGGTAGTAGAGAAATAGCGTATTTTGTCATCGCTTGGTATACTGCTCAAGGGTCGGAAAGCCCCGATTGGTTGCGGGCTGTTGATAGCGTTATTAACTTCGGTATTAAAGTCAAAATTGCGGCTTACCACTTCCCCGACTGCCCCTTGAATAGTAAATTCTTTGGTTTCGCGCAAATTATATTTAAGCGATTCGACGGTTAGCCGATAAGAGCCGGGCGGCAAGTAGCTAAACTGAAAAGCTCCGCCCGGCTCTGGGTAGCGAGTATCGCCCGGATTGAGTGATATAGTTATGTCAAGTGAGTTGCCGGGAATGGTTATCTTACCGACCAAAGTGGCCTGCCGCACCGGGAAGCTCTGGTTATTTTGGACGGCCTGCACCGCCTGACCCGTATTCAGCCGTCCCCAGCCAGAGCGCATATTGTAGCCAGTTCCCAGGGTGGCGGCTTGAATCGCCCCGGTAGCTATTGGTGGATTAGGCGGAGCGGTCAGTGGGACGGGAATCGGAGTGGCGAGGCGGGTCGGAGTGGCGGGCGAGCCACTGGTCGGGCTGGGGCTTGTACCAGGGGTAGCGCTGAAAGGAGTCGGGTTGGGCGGCATATCGGCTGTCCCTTCCAGAATGCTGCGAATCTGGCGAGGAGTCAGCTTGGGGTTAATCGAAAGCATCAAGGCGATTGTCCCGGCGACCATCGGGCAGGCCGGGCTAGTGCCGAAATTACGGGCATAATCGGTATCGCTGGCCCAATTCAGGCTCAGAATATCGCTGCCGGGCGCAATTATCGAAAGATATGGCCCATAGGTCGAGAAGCCGGTAGCCTGGTCAAGCTCGTCCGCCGCCCCAACTGCAATCACGGTATCGAAGGCCGCCGGGTAGTTAAATTCCTCTTTGCCGCTATTACCGGAAGCTGCCACCAGCACGATACCTTTGTCATAGGCTTTTTGGGCGGCTTCTTCCAAAATCCGTGAGCGCACTGGCCCGCCGGTACTCATATTAACCACCTGCACCGGCTGGGTAGCGACATAGGCTAACCCCATCGCCAGGGTCGCAATACTACCCTGATAGCCATAATCCAGCACTTTAACCGAGAGCAGCTTGGCGTTCCAGGATATTCCTGCCATCCCGGAGCTATTATTGGTCTCGGCGGCAGCGATTCCAGCGACATAGGTACCGTGTCCGTTATCGTCCCAGGCGAATTCGTTGGCGGGTTCGGCCACGAAGTTCCGGCTGCGCTCGGTGATAATCTTATTGCGTAGTTCGCTATGTCCGTAGGCCAGCCCGGTATCGAGAACGGCAATCGTAATTTTATCTGAGCCGGTAGTAATATCCCAGGCTTCCGGCGCACTAATCTTGCGTAAGGCCCATTGATTTCCCCGCCCGTAAAACGGGTCATTCGGTTCACGGGTGAAACCGTAGACCGGGTAATTGGGTTCAGCGTAGGCCACTCCCGGTTTAGCCATCAAAGCAGTGGCGATACTAAAAGGGTCGCTGCCTTGCGCAAGCTTGAGCCGCCACATTCCTTCTAAAGGAGCAATCGCGTCGGCGGCCCATACTCCGTAGCGGTCAAACAAGGTCGAGAGTTCAGGTAGCGCCCGGTTCGCCTGCTCGCCCGGTAGCCGTGCGCCAATCAGTAGGCTTTCGGGCAGCGGCGGTTGTCCGAAAGGCCGGGTCGCGTCCGCCAGTTGGTCGAGCAAGGCGGCGGCAGTCTCCGGCGCAAAGCGCACCAATACCTCGTCCGGGATGGGCGGCGGATAGTTATCATAGGGCGGAAGCGGCAAGGGAATAATACGCGGCGATTTCGCGGCAAGCCTAATCGAATTGCGGTCAGCTAACGGTGCATCAATTTGCAACCAGAGCGGCGCAATCATAATAACCGCGAGAGAAATAGAAAGGCTTACGACGCTCGACCTCAGCGGCTTTGGATTGGTGGCCTTAGCCGAGTTCCGGGGGTCAAGTGTCAGGGCAGGACGGCGTTCTGCCATTCAAGAGGCCCTTTGCTTATAGTTTATGCTAATAAACACGTCCACGTAAGTGCAATATACACGGTTCATATAAAAAACACAACTATTCGCTTTGATTACATCTAATGCAAAAATCAAACCAATAGTTTGTGTAACTAAAATCAGCAGTGTGATAAATTTCAGTAGTTAATTTGAAATAATCCAGGAGCTTTAGTTAATGGACGAAGTTAAAGTACTTCTTGGTAAAAAAATCAGATACATTCGGCGCTTAAAGAATTTAACTCAGGCTCAATTAGCGGAAAAGACTGGTCTATCGATCAATTACATTAGTCAGATTGAAACAGGCATTGCTCTTCCAACCCTTGAAACCCTCTGGAAAATAGCTTTCAGTTTGCAGGTAGAACTAAAGTTCTTATTTGACTTTGAGATACCTTCATCTGAATAAATATTCTTTATGGTTGTTTCAACATTGCTTGATGAGGTTTACTATAAACAATATGCTTAATGAACCGGATTACGTTCAGCTCGGTAAAAAGCTTGAAACTTATTGCCAGAAATATTCTATACCTGTGCAACATTTCTTTGAAATTATTAATGATCAAAAGGTAATACCGATGCTACGCGGTAAGGGGATGGAATATAACGCCGTTCTCATTTTACGGCATATTCTCGATTCTCAAATTTGGGAAGTAAATAAATTAAACCTGGCCGCCCAACCTGGTACACCGGATCAGGATATTGGACTAACCCATCGCCGAACCAATATTCGGTTAATAGTTGAATCCAAAAGTGCGATTCGCGGGTCTATGACTTCGGGGGTGCGTAATAGAATCCATAAAATTCCTCATTTTAAGGTCAAATCACATCGAAGCCGCAGTAATTTGAGATTACAGCAGACCGGTAATGATCGTTATTCAATTTCTTCTTTTGATGTTCTAATTACAAATCCGTTTAACGCAATTATTAAGGGAGGCACAGTAGGGGAAGAACTGGAATTGCTGGATGACCCTAACTTAACCGAAATTCTTTACAAACATTATCAAGTATCGGACGAAAAATCTCTTCTACTTGCAGTTTCTGGCGATTGGCGATTTGTATTACCGCCTGAAATCGCAGAAAATAATCTCATTCCGCGTACACCGACTGTTTATCTTTCAGACGACCCCCATTGGCTGCTCTTATCTGAGCTTCAACGTAAAATAGAGGAAGTTGTGCAGGAACGATATACCCAGGCGCGTAAAAAGTCTGGTCGTAATTAAGAATAAATATTTCACGACCTTGATAACGCTTACCTTTATCGGATGTTTTTTTGGTTTGGTCATCGGTACGGTTAATGGTGTAATTCCACTGTTTGTCCAGAATTTCAGTTGCCCAATTGTAAAGCGTCCGAACCTGGGGTGAATTGTCATAAGTTATCAGAAATTTAAGGCGATAGCTATGCATTTCCAAAAGGTGGGCTAAATCATAGTGCTGCTGTTTGGCAAAGCTATAGGTGTAAAACTTATCTTGGTCGGCGCTAAAATAGGGTGGATCAATAAACAGGAAAGAGCCGTCAGGGGCTTGCTCAATAACTTCGGCATAGTCCAAACAAGTGATTCTGACATTTTGCAGCTTTTGAGAGCAACGACTTAAGTTTCTGGGCCAGTTCTCAGGCCGCATACTATATTTGTCACCGTAACCCCAATAGCAATTCTGCATATTCATAATGCCAGAATAGCTGGTTCTATTCAGATAGTACCACCTTAAAGCCCGTTCTAAATCATTAGTGGGCTTAAATTCATTCTTGAAGTAATTATGCTTTTCTTTGCTGGCCTCGTGACCATCAAGCGCCTTAATAAGTGCTTCCACATTATCCCGGATTTGTAAATAACAATTTACCAATTCCGGGTCTGCGTCATTAAGCCAGTTACTAGCAACCTTTTCTTTACTAAAGAAAATCGAACCACCTCCCGCAAAAGGTTCAATATAATAATCGTGGGGAACAAGATGCTCAAGAATAAGTTTTCGGGCATAAAATTTGCCACCAGCATATCGAAAAGGGGAATTGATTGCGGTCATTGATAGGTTGCCTTATTTTTCACGAATAGGTTGCTGCGAATTACAGTTACAACAAGATAAGATGATAAAATTTTAGCACAAGATTTTCACTTTGTCCATGAAAAATTAAAATAACCTACTTGGGATTTGGGTGGCTGAAAGTGACATCCACCCAGGCCGCGAAAGTCGCCAGAAACTCGCGGCTATCATAGTACGACTGGTTGCGGTAATTACTGTCCAGCCCGGCCTTGAGGCCCACCGCCTCCACTCCCAGCGCATTACACAAATAGAGCGCCCTGGGCAAATGATAAGCTTGGGTCACCAGGACTGCGCGGCTGATATTAAAGCTATGGGCCGCCCGATAGCAGCTATCATAGGTCCGTAGCCCTTCCTGGTCAGCTAGAATTGCCGTGACCGGTACGCCTCGGTTACGGGCATAATTCCGCATGGCGCTGACTTCGGTATTACCCATTTCGTCGCCGGTCATCAGCAATTGCTTGACTTTCCCGGCCTTGTACAAGCTAATCGCTGCGTCCAGCCGGTCAGCCAGCACCGTACTAGGCGTGCCATCGGGTCGCAAGCCCGCCCCAAAGACAATTGCCACCGGGCGGGCCGGAACCTGGGCCACGCTATCGTACATTCGCTCGGCATTGCTATCGTTAATCAGTTGCACCACCACAAAAGGCAACATTATCGCCAGCAGCACCAGCAAAATGAAAATAACCAACCATCTTCGCAAACGATGGCGGCGCTTGTCGGGCCGAGAATTGACCATCACTTTTTCGGTATTTGGAGCAGTTGTCGCCATACTAAATTTTCGGTAAGATTCCTCAATTACTTTCTAATAAGTTCTTTTCTGATTATATCATGCCAGAAACACAAAGCAGACTGCACAAGTTACGGTCAAATTGTGGTATAATTCTCATCTTGAAAAGAGGATTTACGAGCCTTTTTTGCTTAATTAGCTCAATTTAGCCGAACAGAAATCGAATGCAAGTTTTAGCGCCGATTTTAGAAACCGAAGTTAAAATCAGCCCGGCCCGGTATGCCGCCCGTGTCGCCGCCCTGCAAGAAAAGCTGGCGCAGGAAAACCTGGATGGTTTTTTGGTCAGCCATTTTGCCAATCGGCGCTTTTTGAGCGGCTATAGTGCCAGCGATTACCCGCCCAATGAA
Organism: Chloroflexia bacterium; assembly: GCA_038245615.1. Classification (GTDB taxonomy): domain Bacteria; phylum Chloroflexota; class Chloroflexia; order Chloroheliales; family Chloroheliaceae; genus 54-19. Next base: position 5,637 of record JBBRSG010000055.1, read on the forward strand.
ACCGCCGGTTTCTTGTTTATCACCCGGCGGGCCGCTTTTATGATTACCAGCTTTTTGTATGCCGAGGAAGCTCAGGCCGAGGTTGGGCCAGTCGGGTTCGAGTTGGTCAGCTTGCAAACCAACGAAACCTATAGCCAGGCGGTGGCCCGGCTGATAAAGGCCACTGGTTGCCAGCGCGTCGGTTTTGAGGCAATTGCTCTGGTTTTCGATTTCTTTTTTGGGATTGCCGAAAGCCTGGAAGGGGCGGCAGAGCTGATCAATACCAAGAACTTTGTCGAAACCTTGCGGGTGATAAAGGATGCCGAGGAAATCGAATTATTGCGGCGGGCGATTGCTATCAGTGACCGGGCTTTTGACGAAACCTGGCCTTTGATTCAGGCTGGTGTCACCGAAAAGTATATTGCGTGGCAAATCGAGCGGCGCATTCGGGAATTTGGGGGCGAGGCTCTGGCCTTTGATACGATTGTAGCCAGTGGCCCAAACGGGGCAACCCCCCACGCTGTTCCTGGTGAGCGGATAATGCAGGAAGGCGACCCGGTTATAGTTGATATGGGCGCACGCTATCGGGGCTATAATAGTGATATGACCCGCACGGTGGTTATAGGTGAACCAACCGCTCGTTTCCGGGAAATTTATAATATTGTGCTGGAAGCCCAGTTGCGAACTTGCGATGCAATCCGGCCCGGCCTGACCGGGGGGCAAGCCGATGCGGTGGCCCGCGACATTATCAGCAGCTATGGCTACGGCGAGACTTTTGGGCATAGCCTGGGACACGGTATCGGGCTGGCGGTTCACGAGAACCCCCGACTGCGAATGAACAGCCAGACGGTGCTAGAGCCAAATATGGTTCACAGCGTCGAGCCGGGAATTTATTTAGCCGGGTGGGGTGGAGTCAGAATCGAAGACCTGGTACTGGTCACGCCTGACGGTCACGAGAACCTGACCGGCGCGATTAAAGACGGCTTTGTTTAGACGAATTTGTTTAGTAGTAACCGATAATTTATCAGGAGGATGGTTTTTTTATGGTTTCGACCAGCGAAATTAAGCGCGGAATGACGATAGATTTGGACGGAGCGTTGCTCAAGATTCTGGAATTTGACCATCAAAAGATTGGGCGTGGTAGCGCCCAGGTCAAGATTTCGTTCAAGAATCTGCGAACCGGCTCGAATACAGTCAACACTTTTCAGGCCGGGGCGAAGTTTAACGATGTCCGGCTCGACCGCCAGACGGTACAATATCAGTATCAGGACGGCGACGAATTCCATTTTATGAACACCGAGTCTTTTGAACAATTGATGTTGACTAACCAGCAAATCGGCGATGTCAAGTATTACGTCCGGGAAGGCGACACCCTGGACGTGCTGACCTATAACGACGAGCCGATTGACACTGAAATTTCGCCTTCGGTGGTTTTGGAAGTCACCTCCACCGAACCGGGCATTAAGGGCGATACCGCCACTGGCGCGACCAAACCGGCGATGACCGAAACCGGCCTCAAGGTGCTGGTGCCGTTATTCGTCAATACCGGGGATAAAGTAAAGGTGGATACTCGAACCGGCAAATATGTGGAGCGGGCATAATATGGCTGTACCAGGAAGCCGCCAGAACAGAACTAGCGGCGGACGAGGGGGCTATCCCCGTCCCTCTGCTCCGGCTGCCGCTGAAATTAAGCTGCCGCCTCGCCATGTCGAAGAACCGCCTACCCCGGTGGCTTTGCCGATTACGCCGCCGACTTCGACTTCGGGTACTTTCAGCCCGGCTGAGGTGAGCGAATTAATTCGGCTAGTGCATGACCACGATATTACCGAATTGACCCTGGAACGGGATAACGGAGCGCAACGGCTGGTTATCAAGCGGGAACGCCCCGCCCCGGTTCAGATGATGATGGCGGCTACGCCGCCGATGACGGCGATGGCCTCAGCCTCACTGCCCGTCAGCGCCCATGAAGCCCACCGCCCCGTAGCAGCAACCACCGCCGCCCCCAGCCCTGCCGCCCAGGATAATCATACCAGCGCTCAGGACTCCTATCAAAAGGTGGTTGCGCCGATGGTCGGCACTTTCTATCGTGGCTCGGACCCCAAAGACCCGCCTTTTATCAAAGAGGGTGATTTGGTCGAAAAAGACCAGGTAATTGGGATTATCGAGGCCATGAAGATTATGAACGAAATCAAGAGCGAACTGCGTGGGCGGTGTGTGCGGGTTTCGGTTGAAAACGGTCAGCCGGTTGAGTACGGACAGACTATTTTGTTGCTTGAGCCAGCCTGATTTTAGGGCGAGTAATTAAATCGAAAAGAGGTTCAAAGATGAGCGTAACTACTACTGATCCGATAGCCCCGACCTCTGATAAAGCGACGATAGGCGGTGTTTTGCCGCAACCTCAGGTTTTTGAAACCGTCGAGCAAGAGCGCCGCCATCGTAAAGAGCGGTTGACGGCGGGTTTCCGGCTTTTCTCCAAGTTCGGCTTTGATGAAGGCGTGGCCGGGCATATTACGGCCCGCGACCCCGAATTGACCGACCATTTCTGGGTCAATCCTTTCGGGATGCACTTCAGCCAGATTCGGGTCTCCGATTTGGTGTTGGTCAACCATCACGGTGAAGTGGTCGAGGGCCATCGTCCAGTCAATCGGGCGGCCTTTGCGATTCACTCACAGGTACATTTAGCTCGGCCCGATGCCGTCGCTGCCGCTCACGCTCATTCAATTTATGGCAAAAGCTGGTCGTCCCTGGGGCGGTTGCTTGACCCGATTACCCAGGATGTCTGCGCCTTTTATCAAGACCATGCTCTGCTGGACGATTTTACCGGAGTAGTTTATGATCTGGAAGAAGGCCAGCGCCTCGCCCGCATCCTGGGCCAGAACAAAGCGATTATTTTGCGTAATCACGGCTTGCTGACGGTTGGCGAAACGGTGGATGCGGCAATCTGGTGGTTTATCACGATGGAGCGCAGTTGCCAGGCTCAATTGTTAGCGGAGGCTGCCGGAAAGCCGATTCTAATTACCGACGAATATGCTCTGCAAACCTACAAGGCGATTGGTTTCCCGCTGGCTGGTTGGTTCATGTTCCAACCGCTCTGGGATAGAATTACCCGCGAACAACCTGACCTTTTTGAATAACAGTGGTCAGTAGGAAAGCTGTTAGCTATCAGCAAACCTACTCAGCCCTCAAAACTCAGACTTGTAGTTCACTGACCACTGACCATTACTAAAAAAATGCCATACGCACTTATACGAGATTTAGAAATTTATTACGAGTTTCACGGCCCGGAAGACGGGCCTTTGATGTTGCTCCATAACGGCGCTTTCGGCATAATCGGGCCGGATAGCGATTGGAGCTATCAGTTGCCGCGCTTTGCCGAAGAATACCGGGTGCTGACTTTCGAGCATCGCGGTCACGGGCGTACCCCCAACCCGGTCAACAAGCTAACTGGCTACGATGTGCTGGCGGACGATGCTGTAGCCTTGCTAAACTACTTTGAGATGCCCAAAGCTATTATGGTCGGCTTTAGTGATGGGGCGATTACTCTGCTCGATTTGGCCCAACGCTATCCCGAAATGGTGGATATGATGGTGCTGGTCGGCGCGAATTATTGCAACGACCCGACGGTGTTGGACGGCCTCGAAACTCTGCACCCCGATTATATGGAGCAGCACTATCCCGATTGGGCCGCCACTCTTGAGAAGCAACACGCGGTACAAGGGGCGGGCTACTGGAAAGTGCTGGCCCTGCAATTGCGGGACATGTGGATGGATAATCCCAACTTTACCCTCGAAGAGATGAGCCGCATCAGCGCTGCAACCCTGGTAATGACCGGGCAGTACGACCCCTATGGCAACCTGGAACAAACTCTGACTATTCATCAGGCCATCAAGGGTAGCGAGCTTTGCATTGTGCCAGGGGTAGCCCACGCCACCCTGGTCAAACGCCCTGAAATCTCGACCCTGATTATTCTGGATTATCTGACCCGCCAACGTCGCCGTCGGGCGAAAAGTGGTCAATAAATTTACGATTTATGATTAGGGGACTCGGCTCTCAGCCTTGTATTTTTCTGACCACTGACCACTGATCACCGACCACTTTTAAGGAGTTCGCGTAATGGAAAATCCCACCAAATTTATTGCAGCGGCGGTACAGGCTGCCCCGGTTTTGCCGATGAATAAGCGGGCGACCATCGAGAAGGTCTGCCGTTTGATACGGGAGGCAGCCAAAGAGGGCGCAAAGCTGGTGGTTTTTCCTGAAACCTACGTCGCTACCTACCCAAACTGGTCGGTGGATTTGGAGCAACCCAACGAATGGGCGCGAAATCTGGTGCAACTGACTCAACAAGCGGTGGAAGTACCAGGCCCGGAAATGGCCCAGGTCGCCGAGGTCGCCCACGAAACCGGAACTTATGTGGTGCTAGGGGTAAACGAAAAAGTCCCGCTCTATGATGGAATGCTCTATAACACTCTGGTCTTTTTTGGCCCAGACGGGCGGATGCTGGGTAAACACCGCAAGTTGCTGCCATCTAACCGCGAGAAAGTTTTCTGGCATCGCGGGGATGGGGTTGACCTCAAAACAGTCTACCAAACTCCATTGGGACGCATCGGTGGGCTGATTTGCTACGAACATCTGCAACCGCTCTTCAAGTATGCGCTGATGGCCCAGGGCGAGCAGATTCATTGCGCGGTGTGGCCCGGTTGGCCCAATTATGCCAACGGACGCACCAATATCCACGTAATTGATGCTGCGATGCGGGCCTATGCTCTGGAAGGGCAGTGCTTTGTAGTCGCCTCCTCGATGTACATCTCCCCCGAATATGGCGAAAAGGCCGGGTTCGGCAACGCCAGTTGGACTTTCTTTGGCGGTAGCGGCATTTTGAACCCGTCGGGCGAATATCTGGCTGGCCCGGTTTACAACAAGGAAGAAACCCTGTACGCTGAAATTGACCTGGAACAAATAATCATGCGAAAGGCCGCGATAGATACCACTGGACGCGATTCGCGCTGGGATATTATCAACTTGAATGTTGAACTGGGCCGCGAGTATACCCCGATTAATGGGGTAGCTCCCAACTATGCGGCGCTAAATCGCGCTTCCCAATCGCTTGAAACTGCTCCCGAAACTCCGCTTTTGCCGGGTACGTCAGCTGATTAATTTGGGTTATCCCTGGCATAAATTGGGTTAATTTGGGATAAATGGGGATAAGTGGGCAAATAATCTGGATAACTGGGGACAAATGGGGATAAACCCTTAATAGACTCTTAGCCTCTCACTAATAATATAAACCGATGGAAATCTACACTGTAAGTGAAGCCCTCAACTACCTTAAAGTAAAGCTGGAAATTGACGACCGCTTCAACGACCTCTGGCTGGAAGGCGAGGTATCCGGCTGCAAGGATGTCAAAGGACATTGTTACTTTACTCTCAAAGACGGTTCTGGGGCGATTTCGTGTACTTTGTTCAAAAATAAGCTATTGCAGCAGCGCTATCGTCCCCAGGACGGGTCAAGCTTTGTGCTACACGGCTATTTAGACCTTTACACCGGTCGTGGTCAGCTTCAGTTCAACGTGGATTTGGTGCAACCGGCCGGCGTTGGTCGGTTGCATCTGGAATTCGAGGCCCTCAAGCAACGGCTGGCAGAAGAGGGTCTTTTTGCTCTGGAACGCAAGCGCCCCTTGCCGGAACGTCCAGGGGTCATCGGGGTGGTGACATCGCCGGGAGCGGCGGCTTTTCAGGATATTCTGAACGTACTGGGGCGACGGTATCCTTTGGCCCAGGTGGTGCTTTCGCCCGCGACGGTGCAGGGTGAGGCCGCCCCGCCCCAGATTGTTGCGGCTTTGCAACTTCTCAATCTCCGCCGGGATGTCGAGGTGATTGTTCTGGCGCGGGGCGGCGGGGCGATTGAGGATTTGTGGGCCTTTAACGATGAGCGAGTGGCGCGGGCGGTCTTTGCCAGTCGCATCCCGGTTGTGACGGGAGTAGGCCACGAAACCGACTTTACGATGGTGGATTTTGTTGCGGATATGCGAGCGCCGACCCCTAGTGCCGCCGCCGAACTGGTTTCGCCGGTCAGCCTGGAAGATTTGCAGTACGAATTGGTGGCCCTTGCTGACCGGCTATATACTCTGGTTCAAAATCAGTTGGACGATTATCGGGCCGGACTGGACGAAACCAATCGCCGCCTTGACCGGGTATCGCCCACTGCCCGGATAGACCGCTTCCGCCAGCGTTTGCAGGATTTAAGCGAGCGCCGCAATCGCCAGGTTCACCACCTGATTGAACTGCAACGCACTCGGCTCACCGGCGAACTAAACCGCCTGAAAGTGCTAGACCCCCGTCAGATTCTTGACCGAGGCTATGCCGTTGTCACCCGTTCCCTCGATGGGGCGGTGGTCAATGCCACCAACCAGATACAGCCCGGCGACAGTCTGCAAGTACGGGTCAAGGACGGCACTTTCGGGGTCAGGGCCGAATAGAGTATAATAATAGTGTCGAACATCGTTGAAAAAGTAGCCAAAAGAAAGGCAGAGGGAAGTATGACTGCCAAAATTGAATTAGAACTCCAAAACCTGTTGCCCGACCTGGCAGAAACCGAAGCAGAAGCCGATTTGGAAGAGGGCGAAGAGGAAGAGGAGGAAGCGTATGAGCTATTGCATTATTACGATGACGAAGATAATTGGCATAGATTACGCGAGATGCGAGGCGATATGCCGGGTATCACCCACAGCAATTTAATAGACTACCTCAAGCCGGTCTTGAGATGGATGTACCGGGCGGAAGGTTTTGAGGTCAACCGGGAAGTGAATTTCTATGAGACCGATGGGTTTATGGAAGAACCATTGTACCCCGATATATTCGTATTCAAGACCCTGGTAGATTTCCCGCCCTTCCGCGGGTATCAAATCGGCAAGGATGGGCCAGCGCCGCAAGTGGCAATCGAGATAATCTCAGAGGCGACGGTGCGGATGGACATCGGGAGTCTACCCAGCCAAAAACCTAATCGCTACCGGGAATGGGGCGTACTGGAATATTACGCCTACGACCCCCGCCCTCGCAAGCGGAAATTGAAGAACCCCAAGCCCCGGTTATACGGTTGGCGGATGGTGAGTGGGAAATACGAGGCGCTAAAGGCCGATGAAACCGGGCGGATGTGGAGTGAGCAGCTAGACTCGTGGTTAGTGCCGGATGAGGAATGGATGTGGCTACACGACCGCGACGGCAATCGGCGACTGACCGAGGCTGAGGCTCGCCAATTGGAAACCGAAGCGGCTATTCGGGAAGCTGACTTTGAGCGGCAAGCCAAAGACATGGCCGTCCGCGAAAATGAATTTGAGCGCCAAGCCAGAAATGCGGCTATCCAACAAACCGAAGCGGCTATCCGGCAAGTTGATTTGGAGTGGGTGGCAAAAGAGGCTGCCTTGTTGCGCGAGGCCAGCTTGCAACAGGAATTGGAGCGGATGGCGGAAAAGCTGCGCCTGCTGGAAAAAGGGCGGAATAATTTATAGAAAGCAAGTTTAATCTGGCTCAAGATTAATGGCTGCTTAAAGTTTGGGGAAATAAGCCGATTCATACAATTCGCTAACGGAATGTATCCCAAGTATGGCCCGGAGTGTGGTAGAATAACAGACATACGAGGCTGGTGAGTTTGGCTTCAGCTTTGGCAAATTCAAAAATGGATAGCTTCTCTTTTCCCCGCCGGGTTGTTGGTAGTTTAGGCAGCCGGGTCAGCCCTTTCGGATTACCGGGTAGGTACAGTATCCATTACTACCCACCAAAGAATTACCAACGAAGTCGCCCGATTGCACCATCCGCATCACTATTTGCGCTCCATATAGCACCTTGCTAAAATATGGTAGGGGGAGGCAAATCAGTCTATCGAGAAATACAGCCTATAATAGATGCCCGGCAGCTTCATTTCATTTGGCAAGCTACATAATTGACAAGCTGAATAAAAGCAAAGCCGTATGTTAGAAAAACCCTTATAGTAAAAAAGGCTTTTTAGATAAAATAACGCTCGTCGCTTGCTAACGGCAATTGACCTGGCTCTTGAGACAATCCTAGTTGCTAAAACCAAGCTTGAAAAAGGCGGAAGGCAGGACGAAAAGCCTGTATCTAGTGGGAGATAAAATCTATGTCAGATAGGTTCGAGAAATTTACCGAGCGGGCGCGTAAAGTGCTTACTCTGGCCCAGGAAGAAGCCCAGCGCTTTAACCATAATTACATTGGAACAGAGCATCTGCTCCTCGGTCTGGTACGCGAAGGCGATGGAGTGGCCGCCCGCGTGTTGAATAACCTGGGAGTGGAGCTGCACAAGGTTCGCTCGGCAGTAGAATTTATCATAGGTCGGGGAGACCGGGCGGTGATGGGCGAAATTGGCCTCACCCCTCGCGCCAAGAAAGTGATTGAATTGGCGGTAGACGAAGCCCGCCGCTTGAATCACCACTACATCGGCACCGAACACCTGTTGCTCGGTCTGGTACGAGAAGGTGAGGGCATTGCCGCTGGAGTGCTGGAAAGCCTGGGAGTCAGCCTCGAAAAGGTCCGCCAGCAGGTTATCCAGGTGCTAAATCAGAGTACCTACAGCGCCCAGCCCAAGCAATCCAGCGCCACCCCGTTTGTGGATGCGATGGGGGTTGACCTGACCGAACAGGCCCGCCAGGACCGGCTTGACCCGGTGATTGGTCGCAAGAAAGAAATTGAGCGGGTCGTGCAAATTCTGTCACGCCGCACCAAGAACAATCCGGCCTTGATTGGTGAGCCGGGGGTTGGCAAGACTGCCATCGTGGAAGGTTTGGCCCAACGGATTATCAGTGGCGATGTGCCGGAAAATCTCTTGAATAAACGGCTGCTGGCCCTCGACATTGGGGCATTGGTCGCCGGGACGAAATATCGCGGTGAATTTGAAGAGCGCCTCAAGAAAGTCGTCGCCGAAGTGAAAAACACTGGGGCAATCCTCTTTATTGATGAGTTGCATACCCTGGTCGGGGCGGGAGCTGCCGAAGGCGCGGTGGATGCCGCCAATATTCTGAAACCGGCCCTTTCGCGGGGCGAGTTGCAGACTATCGGCGCGACAACCCTCGATGAGTACCGCAAGTATATCGAGCGCGATGCCGCTTTGGAGCGCCGTTTCCAGCCGGTTCAGGTAGATGAACCCAGCGTGGAAGATACTATCCAGATTTTGCGGGGCATCAAGAGCCGCTACGAGGAGCATCATCGTCTGATTATCACCGATGAGGCTCTGAAAGCGGCGGCAGAACTGGCGGCCCGCTATGTGACTGACCGATTTTTGCCCGACAAGGCGATTGACCTGATTGACGAGGCCGCTAGCCGAGTGCGAATGCACCGCAGCAGCAGCCCGCCGACCCTCAAAGAGGCTCTGCGTGGCCTGGACAGCATCCGCAAGGAAAAAGAAGCCGCAATCAGCGCCCAGCAGTTCGAGCTGGCTGCCGACCTCCGTGACCGCGAAGACCGTCTCCGGGAACGTATCACCGAGATGGAGTCGAAGTGGGAGAACCAGCAGGAAGGCGAAAAGCCCTACGTAACCGAAGAAGACATTGCTGAAATCGTTTCGATGTGGACTGGCATCCCGCTCATGCGGATTGCGGGCGAAGAAAGCGAGCGTCTGCTGAAGATGCGCGAGGAATTGCACAAACGCATCATCGGACAGGAAGAAGCGATTGACAAGGTGGCGAAGGCAGTTCAGCGTAGCCGGGCCGGTGTAAAGGATCCCAAACGTCCGATTGGTTCGTTTATGTTCCTGGGGCCAACCGGGGTCGGTAAAACCGAACTGGCAAAGGCGCTGGCGGAGTTCATGTTTGGCAGCGAGCAAGCTCTCATTAAGATTGATATGAGCGAGTTCATGGAGCGGCACAATGTCAGCCGTCTGGTCGGTGCGCCTCCGGGCTACATCGGCTACGAAGAGGGCGGGCAACTGACCGAGGCCGTGCGCCGCAAGAGCTATTCGGTGGTGCTGCTGGATGAAATCGAAAAGGCTCACCCCGAAGCCTTTAATATGTTGCTGCAAATTCTGGAAGACGGCTATTTGACCGATGCCAAAGGCCGCCGGGTAGATTTCCGCAACACTATTATCATCATGACCTCGAATGTAGGGGCGGAGTTCATCAGCCGCAGCAGCATGGGGCCAGGCTTCTCGGTACAGCGCGACGAGGACAAGCGGGCCGAAACCGATTATATCGCCATGCAGACCAAAGTGCGGGACGAGCTGAAACGAATGTTCCGGCCTGAGTTCCTGAACCGGATTGACGATATTATCGTCTTCCATCAGCTGACCTCAACCGAAATTCGCCAGATTGTCCATTTGCTCTTGCGCCGGGTGCAAACTCAGTTGGTCGAGCAGGAAATCAAGCTGGAAGTGACCGACGCGGCGATGGACCTGATTGCCAAGAAGGGTTACGATAAGCAATATGGGGCAAGACCACTGCGCCGGGTCATCCAGAACGAGTTGGAAGACCGTTTGGCGGAAGGTATTCTGAGCCAGACGATTTTGCCGCAGTGCAGGGTCATCATTGATGCTGAGGGTGACAACTTCATCCTGACTCCTATCCCGTTTGAGGAAGCGGCCCTGGCTGCACTCCCGGCGGGGGCGGCAGCCGCGCTCCCTGCTCCCGACCTCGAAGGTGGTGAACCGGTCAACGCCTAAAGTAGCTTAAAACAAATAGGGTAGCCACGTGGCTACCCTATTTGTTTTAACGGAAGATTTAGCAGTAATCAGATTGTAAAAGGCTATGCCGAAAGAGCTTAAACCAAGTGAGCCACGCAACCCGTTTTTTAATAGAGCGGTAGTTTCAGTTCTTATTTTCTTGTGTGTGGTGTTCTTATTTGGCAGTTTTTGGGCGGTGTCTTTGTTAGTTCCAGATGGGAAAAGCGAATTGCAGGGGGCAAAGCTGCCACCCCGCAATACTCTGCTGGAAATTCAAGGCCAGGTGGTCAACATTGAGTATAGCGTTGGCTCACGTCAGCGACAATTCACTCGTCCAATAGTCGCTTATAAAGTGGCTGATACGAGCTATCGTATCGGTACAATTAATGTGTATTCGCCTGACTTGCAGCCTTTCAAGACTGACCAACCCGCTATAATCCTTTACACTCCAGCTGAACCAAAAACGGCCTGGATTAAATGGGAATATGAACGCCTGCTAGATGAATTTAATACCCCTATGGTTGGTGATATTCTTAAAACCGGGATTAGCTTTCTCGCACTTGGCGCAATCGGCCTAACTGGGCTGTTGCTGCTGATTAACCTCTTTGTACCTCTGACTGGCTTCATCAAGTGGAAAACCAGATAATTGCCAGAAGTGGACAACTCCTTTTGGAAGTCTAATTCGATTTTGGCAGTCATTCGTCCTCTGCCTTTCTTTTGGCAAAAATAAGAACTGGCTATGATAATTATCATATAGCCAGTTCTGGTCTTTTCGTTTAGCTTTCGTTGTGCTTTTAGCGATTACTCGACCTCGCTTGCGCCAGCCGGTTTGAGGGAGAGCGCAATCCGCCGCCGGGTCTGGTCAATATTCAGCACTCGCACCGTAACCTCATCGCCCACTTTCACAACTTCGCCCGGCTGTTCCACCGGAGTTTCCGACAACTCTGAGATATGAATCAAGCCCTCGATACCCTCGCTAATCCGGGCAAATGCTCCAAAGCCTGTGACCTGGGTGATAATCGCCGGGAGAAGCTGACCGGCTTGCAGCGTTTCGGCTAACAGTAGCCAGGGTTCGGGTTGCAGTCGCTTGAGAGATAGCGAAATGCGTTTGCCATCGTCTTCAATCTTTAGCACGTGGACTTTGACGGCCTGTCCAACCTGCAACATCTGGGCCGGGTCATTGACCTTGTTCCAGGACAGCTCGTTCATGTAAATCAGGCCATCCGCGCCGCCCAGGTCTACAAATGCGCCAAAGCGGGTCAGGTTGGTTACGATGCCATCGCGCACCTGTCCGGCTTCTAGTTCAGTAAAGAGCCGCGCCCGTTTAACTTCGCGTTGCTCCTGGCTGGCCTGTCGCTCCGAAAGTATCAACCGATTGCGGTCACGGTCTACTTCAATCACCTTAAGGGCCAGAGTTGAATTGACCAACTGGGCTACTTCGGCCTGCCGATTGGCCTCCGGGACGGTCATCAGGCGGCTAATTTGGGAGATCGGTACAAAGCCGTTAATCCCATCCACTCTAACCAGCAGGCCACCTTTATTAAAGTCCAGCACCTCGGCCTCAATAATTTCGCCAGCTTTGCACTGATTTTGCAATTTTAGCCAGCTTTTCTCGCGCCGCGCTCGGTCTATCGAAAGAACGGCCTGGCCTTCCTGGTTTTCGGGTTGGACTACATAGACCAGCACCGTTTCTCCAATCGCCAGGCTCTGCAATTCCTCCGGGCTGAGGCTCTGCAATTCGCGGCTGGATACAACCCCCTCGCTTTTCGTTCCAATATCCACCAACAATTCGTCCCGGTCTTTGTACATAACCGTACCCTCGACCACCTGCCCGGATTGCAAGCGGCGCAGCAAGTTCGAGGATTGGTTGAGCAAATGCTCCATCAAGGAAAATGAATCATCTACCAGTGGAGTTGGGGCTGAAATCAGGGGTAAAGGTTGGTCTAGCGGTTGGTCAACTCTATCGTTAATATTGGTGGGGGTAACTTCTAACTGTTCCGTTAGGTCAAACATCAATTAAAACACCTCAATTTTAGAGTAGGCTATTTCTGATAGGAAAAGCTGAGTGAGATTTGCTGTTCCTTTACTGCGCTTTGAAACTATCAAAAAGCCGATTGACCTACCCGCTGGCGGTTGGTCTTCGAGCGGATTCAGCCTTTCACAAGCGCCCAAAAATAGTCTTTTCTCTAAAATTATTATACTCTTTAGGAAATTAAAACGCAAATAATATGTTATGTCAAGTTATCTTTTTCTTCTAAATCTTCTTCAGCCTCATCTTCTTCGGCTTCATCTTCCGCCTCATAATCATCCAAATAAGTATCCTCATCAGTATAGAAACCGACCTCACGGCCCTGGTAAACCCAGACGTTCAGGTCTTCGCGCTTGACCGCGGCGCTGGCAACCAGATTATTATCAATTTCCTCGATAACCTGGGCTACCTCATTTTCTTCCATATCGCGTTCCAGGACAATTGTGGCGTACACTTTTTCGGCAGCAAAGTGCAAATCCACCCGCCCGATGCGCTGTTCGCCACTTTGCATAATGGCATAGCCTTCGCTGCTGCCGGTGCGAAATTGCCGTACAAAGATGTATGGACTCATTAAAATCTCCTGTAATCGGGTTAAGTTGTAAGCTGGGTTGCTCTAAAGTGGGTGAAAAGAAAAACAAAATGATGATGCAGATTGTCTGGCTGCAATATATCACCTGGCTTTGGCAGTGTCAACGAAATTGAGGCCAAATCACTTGTCAAAAACCCGCCGAGTGTGATAAGCTTAACAAGCAATAAGAATAACGGAATTTGCGTGCGGTAGTTTTGAGAGCTTTATAGAGCTTTGTTTCTTTAGAAATTTAGATGGCGAAGGAGTAAGTTTTGGAAGAGGATGCGATTATCAGCCGCAGCGTGTTGCTGGCGATGGCAATAGTGACGGTAGTTGTTTGTGTTACCCTGGGGATTATTTTAGGGATAGTGCTGGATGCGCTGGCATTGGTACTTGTGATTAGCGCCGTAATCGGAGTGGGCTTGGGCGCGGCTATTTTTGCTTTCTCGGTTATCATTGGGGGTGCTTCCGCTAACTCGAACTAAGCTCGATACTTACCAGTAGACATCATTCCCCGGCCCTTGCTTGCGGCTGCCTTTGGGCGGACGTTTGCCAGGGCCTTTCTTTTTGGTATGACCTTCCCAACCGCTTTCCGGGTTATCCTGAGCCGGACGGCTGACCTGGGTCGGGCGGCGCTTGATGACCCCAGAAGTCTGTCCGGCGTGCTGGGTGGCATCCTTTAATTCCCAGTCGCGGGTAATGACTTTCACTTCAGCGGGGTTGCTATATTGTATCACCAGCCGCTTGATAACCTCATCGGCGGTTTCACCCAATTTGCTAAAGATTAGCATTATCCGGCCTCGGCGCTGGCGAGTTTCCTGGAGCTGCCCGCCTTTATTGCCATCAAAAACAATCGTAATAGAAAGGGCCTGCTTTAACCCGGCGGCAAAGTCCACCCGCTTGATAAGCCCTTCCCGCGCATACTCAAGCCCCGTCCGCAACAGCATCGCCAACTCCGGGTCGGTTTTCATCAAATTGTATCCGTCTATAATAAAGTGCTGCGGCATTTTTACGTCCAATCAATTACCATAACAAATTAACCTGATAATTAGCAAATATACTATCTTTGCTTAATAGGGTAGCACTTTCGAGGGTTGCTTGTGCAATTAAGAGCCGGTCAAATGGATCTCTATGATGATGAGGTAAGGTTTCTAATGCCAAGATGTGATCAAGAGTAACGGGTAATACTACGATATTATTATTTTGCTGTTGGTTAGTTATTATCTGACCTAGTGGCAATTTGAGGTTTAGTTTGCCCAATTGATATTTAATTTGTATTTCCCAGAGACTCGCTATACTAACCAGCAATAGATTGGCTTGGTCACGACACATAGCCAAAACCTGCGGTGAAAGTTTATCGGGTTCTCCATCCCACCAAATAAAGGTGTGCGTATCTAATAATAATTTCACTCTGTGCCAGTCCAAAAATCGTCTGGTAGTGGTTCGTCAAAATCATCGCTCATCCCGATTGCTCCGGGGTGTAGCCCAGCGATGCGCGGAGTACTAGGGGCTGGGAAGGGAAGTAATCGCGCAATCGCTACCCCGTTTTCGGTGAGAATGACTTCAATCCCGGCTAGAGTTAATTTTTTTATTTCAGATAAACGAACCTGTAATTCAGCTACTTCAATCGTGGCGGTCATTTTCACGAACCTCCCTTACAGCTGTCAATTAGATAGCTACTTCTACTTCTCGTACATCCTGGTTTTCATGCGCGTCAGCAATTGCCCTCCCGGCGATAAGATGGGTCGCTTTTAATCTAATCGAATCAATTATAGCATAGCGATTTTTACCCTAAGCCGCGTTTTACCATTTTACTCGCGCATCGCCGACTCGCCGGGTGATTTTCTGCTCATCGAGATACTCTAAAAGGGCTTGCACCGGTTTGCGGCTGGCATTAAACATATCGCGCACTTCCGCCAGGCTGATTTGCCCGCGCTCGTCGAGAGCCTTGCGAATTTCGGTCAGCATTTGCTCGTAAATCTCGCCTAGAAAGTAAGTCACCTCGTTGACCTTCTTCAACTGACCGCTATCCACCAAAGCCGCGATAATATTGGGGTCAGTGCCAAGTTCAGGGATATTGGGCGGAGTATAGGGCGTGGCCCGGAAAGCCGCCAACAGGGTATCAGCCTGTTTTTGCTGGGCCGGGTTGAAGCGCACCTCGAAATCGGGCAGCGATAACACCGGGCCAGTGCCGCTCTTGGTTTCCACTTCGCTCAAAGCCCCTTCCGATAACAACCGGCCTACCAACAGATTATTAGTCTTGGGGCTGGCGATACCCAGACGGCTCTTGAGTTCCTCCCGACCCATCCCCCGCTTGAGCGGAAACTGCCCGTGAAATTGCTTTATCAGGGCCACCGACCTGTCTTTTAGCCGCTCCCAGGCCGCTGCCCCGACCACCACCAGCGATGGCGCAAGCTCGCCGCCCGTCCCTTCCCGAATGGCTTTTTCGCGGATAGCGGCATCTTCCGTCAGCAGTCGGGCGCTTTCCTGGCTGACCAGTTCCAGCATAGCTGTCTGAACCGTCTTTAGCTCCATTCCGGCTTCTTCCGCCAGGGTTCGCAAGTCGCGTGGCAGGCCCTCGCCTGCGTTCAGCTTTTGCAAGAGGATTTCCGCCGGGCTGCCCTTTTCCAACGTCTTGAGGGTCTCGATGACTTCGGGCTGAAACCGCTTGTGACGGGGCGGGCGTGGGTCTATCACGATGCCGCCCGCGACGGTCTGGCTGGGCGAGGGTAGCCGCAGAATAAAACGGTCGCCCTTTGCCACCGCGATTGGTTCGCTCAGACGCACTTGCAACAGACCACTTTCGCCCGGCCCAAGTTTGGCGGCATCTAGCACCGTCACCCCCGCCAGCGCCTCGGCAGCCCCGCTAAAGAAATCCCATCGGCTGTTCTGGGTAATCTCAACCGGCGAGTCGGGCAGCACCGTCACCCGCAAATCCAGGCGGTCAGTAGCTTCCAGCCAGCCGGGAATAGTCAGCACCATGCCCCGGTGCAGGTCGTCCACTTCCAGCCCAATCAAGTTGACTGCGACTCGATTGCCGGGCGGGGCATTATCCGATTTGGTTTTATGCATTTGCAGACCGCGCACCCGGCTTCGCAAACTGCCGGGCTGAATCTCGACTTCCTGCCCGACCGTCAGCCGCCCCTCGACCAGCGTCCCGGTCACAACCGTCCCAAAGCCGCTGACACTGAACACCCGGTCAATCGGCAGGCGCGGACGACCATTGTCTATCCGGGTCGGGATGTCGTTCAGGGTCGCGTCGAGGGTCTTGAGCAGTTCCGGCAGCCCCGCCCCGGTGCGGGCCGACACCGCTACAATCGGGGCGTTTGCCAGCCCGGTGCCGGTCTCTTGCAGCCGCTCGCGCACCTCCTCGGTCATGAGGGCCAGCCACTCTTCATCCACCATGTCGCATTTAGTCAGGGCCACAATTCCGCGCTCGATTTGCAACAGCTTGAGGATGTCAATATGCTCGATGGTCTGTGGCATTACCCCTTCATCGGCGGCAATCACCAATAAAGCCGCGTCGAGGCCGCCGACCCCTGCCAGCATATTCTTGATAAACCGCTCGTGGCCCGGCACATCAATAATGCTGATTTCGCGGCCCGACGGCAGCTTGAGCCAGGCAAAGCCCAGGTCAATCGTCATCTCGCGCCGCTTTTCCTCTTCCAGCCGGTCGGGGTCAATCCCGGTCAGAGCCTTGACCAAGGTACTTTTCCCGTGATCCACATGCCCGGCAGTCCCAATTACGTACAATGGTAATATGTTCCTTTCTCAGTCGGGCCAAATTTCCTTTGCAAGCCGCTCTATATCCAATTTGAGGGCGTTATAGCTTTTCCCAATCTTCACAACTAATTCCGGCTTGCTTGAGTAATTGGGCGAGGAGGTTTTTGCTTATATCACCTTCGTGGGGATTGGGGATAGAAACTAAAATCGCACCCTCCGCATAACCTCATGGTTGCCACCGGAAGTCGGGCCATTAAAGCCAGCCTTGCGTAAAGAGCGAACTAGTTTTTTGCGAGTAATCGGGCCAAAAACAGGCATTAGGCTATTTCTACCTTTTCCAACGCTTCTTCCTCTTCTTCGTCAAAATCTTCCTCAACAATTTTGAAGGCCAATTCAATACCATCTACAATCGGCAAGGGCAGATGCTCGATTAACCGAAAAACAATCCAGGTTTCCAGCACACTTTGTAATTCATCCCGGCAGGCTTCAAGGTTAGGCATATTCGCTAATACACCCTGAAATCCTGGAATTTCGCCATAGAAGGTGCCATCATCCTCAAAAATCTCATAGGTCGCCCGCCTCATCGCCCCTTTGATATATTCAGTCAACATACCTCAACCTCCTTTGCTACCTCGGTGGCCTAAAACCTGCCCTAATTATATCATTCCATTTACGGACATTGTAAAATTTTCTTTCTCAGTCGGGTCAGCTCGTCTTTATAAGATGTTGTGCTATAAAAGTTCTGAGCGTAGCAGCTTGTTGCGTGCCGTCGTCGGCAAACAGCACTGCGTCCAGCAGGGCTTTGAGGCCACCGCTAAAATTCAGGCAGGTGCGAACTAGGGTGGTAATGTGCAGCCGGTTAGTCATGCTCAGAGGCGACGGCAGTTGGCTTTTTATGGACGGCGGCAACCCGTCCAGCACACCCTGACGGCGGGCGGCCTCGCCAAACGTCGGCAAGCTTTCCAGAATTCGCACCAGGTCTTGTCGAGTTTTGGTATCCAGTGTATCTTCAAGCTCAGTTTCAGTGGCTTCAAGTGCAGCTTTCGGCGGATTATTGGCTGGCGGATTACTGGGTAGTCCCAATGTTTTTAGTTCAGCCTCATATTCGGCAATTGCTTTTCGCTGGTTATTAATTTGGTAATCGAGCTTACTTTTTTCCGCCGGGTCATCCGCCCACCGCAGCCGCTTTGCTTCCAATTCGGCAATAAGCTCATAAGCCTGATTAATCATATCTTCCAGATGTCGAGCGCGGGTTTGGGCGCGGTCGGAACTGGAAATTGAGGATTGAGCAATAGCGGTTGGGATGACCGGTGGTGCTGGCAAAGGTATTACTAGCAGAGGCTCAACCAATGGTTTTTCTTCAACTCCCACGCTCTGAAAATCAAAAAGCTGACCATCCGACGCACGCATAAAAAGTACTGGCGTACCCCACTCAAAGCCATTGGTGATGCTGAGGGCTTTGCGGGTTTCGGTGACGGCGGTATCCACTGGCAGATTGTCGGCGATGCTTTCGTAAAAGGTGCGGGAAAATTCGATAGCAGCCCGGTCAGTGATTTCGTATTGCATCGCCAGCACCGCCGGGATACCCCGCCGCACCAGGATTGAAGCCGTGCTGGAAAATATATCGCGCTGACTGCCCTGCGCCCCTTCGCAGGAATTGAGCAGCACCAACCGCAAAGGGTGATGGTCAGCCAGAAAACGGCCCAACTGGGTCGCGCTCAAAAACTGGGCCTCACCGTTATCGTCGGTCAAGGCGATTTGACCCTCATCGCTCAGGCGGTCGAAGCGGCCATGCCCGATAAAGTGGAAAATATGCCAGGGGCCGCGCCGGATAATTCGCTGCAAATCGCGCCAGGTCTGCCCTTCCAACCAAACCAGTTCGAGCAATCCCTTTTCTTGCAGCTTTTTAACGGCTTGCTCTACCCGTTGCTTTTCGCGCTCAATATCCAATTCGTCCAGATTGGAAGGGCTGACTGCCATCCCCAAAATCCGCAATTTACCCTCCTTGATTTCCAAAGGCGGGCGGGGCTGGGGCAATTCCAGATAGCGGATTAGGGGAGTATTACCCGATAGACAAATATAGTCGCCCTGCCGATGGTCGTACAGAAATTCCCAGGGCAAGGCCGCCAGTTCGGGAGCTTGAATCCGCAGCCTGACCCGCAAGTCTTTGCCCTGCCGACCAGCCTCGCGCCGAGCCATATCGTAGCGGGTGCGGATTTCGCCCGTCAGCAAAGCCTCAAACAGAGCGCGACCAAAGTCCTGAACCGTTTGCTCTTCAGGCGTGTTTATCCGGCGGCTGCGGCGGTCGGAGCGCAACAGGGCATTTTGTAGTTTCAGGAGGCTATTTTCCAGGGCCAACTCATCAAAAGGAAAGCGCATAATTTCCCGCGCTTCCCCCTCACTGGATTGCAGCACCCTGACCGGGTAATTTCGCCCCTGCCCTATCTCAATTTCCAAATCAAAATCAAGATAGCTATCGCTTGCCATAACTCAGCCCTCTGCGAATTTACGATTTACGATTTACCCCCCACGGGGGCGAGGCCGCGATTTGCGATTAGAGAACTCAGTCCTCAGTCCTCAGTCGTACTAGGGTTCTCCCGCTTCCCAGCTAACCGAGTCGCCTGTTCGCGCCACTGATTGCGGACGACCCGCTCGGCGTTGGTTTCGCAGATTTCCGCCAACTTTTCGGGGGAAGTTGCCGCCAGTTGCCGATAAGAGTAAATCCCGCCCTCAAATAGCCGCTCATTGAAAACCTCGCCAATATCGTCAATAGGGAGAAAATCGAAAGGCTTAATAGGCTTTACCGGAGTGGAATAGCTTTCCAGCACCGTGAAACCGGGTGCGGTTGGAACTACCTCGGTAGTGGTAAACGGCTCATCAAAATCTTCGTCTATCTCCTCGACTTCGACTTTAACTTTGCTAGGGCCGGGCGAGCCACCCAAAGTGGTATCCACTACATGTCCGGTGTCGCTCACGAATTCGCCGACATTGCGCCAGGGTACGAAAAAGCGCAGGGGTCCGACCTTTGAAAAAGTAGTGCTTACCCCGGACGGGGCTTGCGAGAGATGGTCAACCGTAATATTGGTCAGCGTCCCGAAAAAGCGCCGAGTGTTAGACAGCGATGCTCCCCCTGCGAATGAGGCGAAAAACTGGCGGCGCAACATCTCGGCGCGGGTAATGACCTCTAGCGGGCCATCGCCTTCGATGACGGCCTGGCAGCCCAGCCGGTAGCCTCGTTGCAGCCGCGACTCTCCCAACCAGGCTTTTTCCAGCCGGGTAATTCCGCTCAATTCTTCCTCGCCCGCCTTGACCTTACATTCACAGGTCGAGCAATAGCCGCGCCCGTCGCAGACAAAACCCATGTGCGCCCCATTACGGCGGGCGACATCCATCACCTTTTCACCCACACGAGCTTTATACGCTCGTCCATTAATAATCACTTCTGGCATAGCTTCTCCTCTATAAATGGGGTCGAAAATCGGCTGGTAATTTTTCGGATAATACATCTATATTATAACAAGTTGTCAACAAAATTACCCTTTAGGACGCGGAAAAGGGTCTGGCCTAATAACTATAGCAAGTGGTCAGATGAGGTGTTAAATTGAGATATAGCGTGATAATAAAACGCGCCGCCGCTCTAACCCTTGTGGGGTCGGGCGGCGGCTCATTAATCAGTAAAGTAAGGGTAAATTCGCAGAGCTAATCCTAGTCGTAGGCTGCCTGTAAAACTTTTATGTCAAGTTTGCTCATCTGCATCATGGCTTCGGTAACGCGCTTGGCCTTCTGGGGGTCCTTGGCTTGCATCAACTCGACCAACCCCGATGGAATGATTTGCCACGATACCCCGTATTTATCTTCGAGCCAGCCACACTGGCCCGCTTTCCCGCCCTCAGTAAGCTTCTCCCATAGCTCATCTACTTCGTCCTGGGTCTTGCAGTCCACCGCAAACGAGATAGCAGGCGTAAATTTGTATTCCGGGCCACCGTTCAGGGCCATCAAGGGCTGTCCCTCTAGCTCAAAGGTCATGGTCAAAACCGTCCCCGCCGGTAATGGCCCGGCCTCGCCATAATGACTAACTTCGTTAATCTTGGAATTCTTGAAAATAGAAGTATAAAGCTTGACGGCTTCTTCGGCCTGACCGTCGAACCACAAACATGGAGTAACTTTTTGCATATATCCTCCTTCGCATGAAATCTATCCCAATCGAGGTCTAATTCTGTGGGGCGCTGCTTGCCGCGCCCGATGCGCCTCGATTTGGACGCGGCAAGCACCGCCCTACTGGGACAGAGTCTTGATTTTATCCAGCAGCTAAACTGGCTGCTACCCTTATAGTATACCAATTTGCCAGTACTGGTATAATATTAGGGTGAGAAATCGCCTGGAACTTATGAGATTGCTTAGATGCAAGCTACGACCTGATTTAGCAATTGTAGCACCCTTTGAAGCAAAATACAAACAAATGTACTAATAAGCGAATGGTTTAACTTGCCGGTGGCGGGCAAAAGGTCTTACTCGATTAAATACAATAAGCAAAGAATTGATATAATATAATGGAAATCAAATTAGCGGAAGAAATGGGGTTTTGCTTCGGAGTACGCAAAGCCATCGAATTGGTCGAAAAAGAAGCCAACCAGCGTCTGGATACCCATATCACGACCTTCGGGCAACTGGTACATAACCCGGTAGTGGTCAACCGCATGGAAAAGCTGGGAGTTGGTACTATCGAAGAACGCGAAATGGACAAGATAAATAGCGGGATGATTGCCTTCACCGCACATGGAGTCGCGCCCGATGTAATCGAGGATGCTAGAGCTAGAGGGCTGGAAGTGATGGACGCGACTTGCCCGCTGGTTACGCTGATTCAGCAATCGGCGGCCCAGATGGTCAAGGAAGGCTACCGGGTGATTGTTTATGGCGACCCCAATCATCCCGAAGTCAAAAGCATTGTCGGTTGGTCGGGCAGCAAAGATACCCTCGCCACTATGAATTTTGACGACCTCAAAGATATGCGCCCGCCCAAGCGGATTGGCATCGTGAGCCAAAGTACCCAAATCCTCGAACATTTTCGGCAATTCGTCAGCGATGTCAACAATCACTTTTTGGGCAAGACCAAAGAAATCAAGGTCCACAACACGATTTGCGCCCCGACTACTCGGCTGCAAGGTTCGGCGGTAGAGCTTGCCCAGGAATGTCAGGTGATGGTGGTTATCGGCGGCAAACGTAGCGCCAACACCCAACACCTCGCCGATTTGTGCCGGGCGGAAGGTACGACCACCTACAAAATCGAGCGGGCCGAAGAGCTAGACCCGACCTGGTTCAAGGATGTGGAAACCGTTGGGGTTACAGCCGGGGCAAGCACCCCCGATGAAAGCATCGAAGAAGTAGTGGCCCGCCTCAAGGCGATTGATTTGATGCGGCAGATGAAATAAAAACCATAAATATTATGAATACTAAACTTCTGGTTGCGACCAATAATAAGGGCAAAATCGCCGAAATCAAGCGGCTGCTGGATATACCAGGGGTTGAGCTACTGACTGCGACTGAGGCTGGATTGCCAGATAGCTTCGATGTCGAGGAAACCGGCACGACCTTTGAGGAAAACGCGGTTCTCAAGGCAGTTCAGTATGCCCAGGCTACCGGGCTATTGGCAATCGCCGACGACTCCGGTATGGAAGTCGCGGCGTTGAACGGGCAACCGGGGATTTACTCCAAACGCTTTGCCGGGGAAAACGCCACCGATGCCGAGCGCATCGCTTTTTTGCTGTCCAAACTGGAAAACGTGCCGGACGAAAAGCGGGAAGCACGATTTGTGGCGGCGGTGGCTCTAGCCGGGCCGCAAGGCGATTTGCTCGAAACCCGGCGCGGCATTTGTGAAGGTTATATTCTGCGCGAAAGTCGCGGCACCTCCGGTTTTGGCTATGACCCGGTCTTTGCGGTGGTTGAAGCGCAAGGACGCACCCTGGCAGAACTAAGCGGCCCGGAAAAAGATGCCGTCAGTCACCGGGGCAACGCTATTCGGGCCATCCGCCCGGCTATCCTCGCTTATCTCAACAACCTGAAATAACAACCTGCCACAGACTTATTTGAATAAACTTTACCGCTTACATCGGCCTTGTCGCTTTCAGTAGGCTCAAATCGGACAGTTGGCGGATAGTTTACTTGATACATATTTTCGATAGCTAATTTGAAAGGGTAGAAGGGGAATTAAAGATGGCAAAGGGCCGTCCCAGAATAGTTTTTATATGCGGCAAGTGCGGGGCAGAAAGTCCCAAATGGATGGGGCGCTGTACCGAATGTGGCGAGTATAACAGCTTCACCGAAAGCGTCAAAGCCCCTGAGCGGGTGAATTTTCACAACGGCAACGGGTTGCCCGGCCCAACCGCCGCCAAAGGTGGCAATCGTCCCCAAAGTATTGCCACCATGCAAGCCGAGGATTTCAAGCGACTACCGGTCCCAATTGGCGAATTTGAGCGGGTACTGGGGGGTGGAATTGTCCCCGGTTCGCTGACCCTGATTAGCGGCGACCCCGGTATCGGTAAATCCACTCTGCTTTTACAGGTTGCGGCGGCTCTGGCGGAAACGCTTGGGTCGGTGCTATATGTTTCGGCGGAAGAATCAGCCAATCAAATCAAGATGCGGGCCGAGCGGTTAGGCTTTGCTCCAAAAGGGCTTTATCTGCTCAACGAAACCAATATGAACCTGATTTTAGACCAGATTGAGCAAATGAAGCCCTCGCTGATTGTGGTGGACTCGATTCAAACGGTTTATTTAACCCGCAAAGAGCGCAATGCTGGCGACGATGATGCTGCCCTGGGATTTGGGTTGGGTAATTGGGATGACGGGTTAGGAGCAGAGATGACCGCCGCTGCCGGGAGCGTAACCCAGGTGCGGGAGTGCGCTGCCACCCTTATGCGGCTGGCTAAAAAGCAGCACGTTCCCATCTTTTTGGTAGGTCACGTCACCAAAGAGGGCAATATCGCCGGGCCGCGAGTGCTGGAACACATGGTAGACACGGTGCTTTACCTGGAAGGAGACCGCTTCCATCAATATCGGCTGCTGCGCGGGGTCAAAAATCGGTTTGGCTCGACCAACGAAATCGGGGTTTTTGAGATGCAAGGCGAGGGAATGGTCGAGGTCAGCAATCCCAGCGCGGCGTTTTTGGCAGAGCGCATCAAGGGTGCGCCCGGTTCGAGTGTGGCAGTCACCATGGAAGGCACTCGCCCGATTCTGGTCGAAGTCCAGGCCCTGTGCAGCCAGTGTTATACCGGAATGCCGCGCCGTACCGCCAATGGCATAGATATGAATCGCCTGTTGCTATTGAGCGCGGTTTTGAGTAAACGCATGGGAGTGCAGTTGGGCAATCAGGATGTTTATGTAAACGTCGTCGGTGGCCTCAAGATTACCGAACCGGCGGCGGATTTAGCGGTGGCGGCCACAATTGTTTCGTCGTTCTACGAGAGCGAAATAGACCCCAACACCGTGCTGATTGGCGAAGTCGGTTTGAGCGGGGAAATCCGCATGGTCAGCCAGCTTGAACGGCGTTTAGCCGAAGCCGCCAAGCTGGGTTTCACGCGGGCAGTCTATCCAAAGGGCGCAACCGTGACTGGTCGTCCGCTCCAATTGCCGCCCGGTTTCCAGGCTTACGGGGCGGCAACTTTGCAAGATGCTTTGGAATACGCCCTCGTTCCTAAAGACGACAAGGATAGCAATGACAAAAAAGGGCGGCGAGCTAAATCTGCCCCGCGAACCGCTTCTTTGCCCGCTTCTCCGGCTTTGGACGAATATGGCAACGACATTGAGATAGATGTTTCCGACCTGAACGAATTTTAGATTAGCTTTTATTCTTCTAAAAGTTGCGTTCTAAGCGTTTCAGGTAGTCTCAAAAAGTCCTCGATCCGGTCTAAATCGAAAGCCAAAGCCGGATTATATTGCTCCCGGTAGCTTATATTCCGGCTCAAAAGCTCCTGTTGGTGGCCCTCAAAACTGGTTTCTCCAAAGCAATAAATCATTTCGATTGCGGCCTGGTGAGTCAGATAAAGCCCATTTGTACCGCGCCGGGCGTGGTCGGGGACTAAAGTCGCCTCGGTTTGGGTAGCTGATAATAATTCGCGCACATCTGATGGGGCGATTAAAGGCAAATCGGTAGGCAGAATTAGTATCCTATCGAAATGGGTAATTGTGTCCAGATATATTGTAGCCGCCCGCAAATCCCGATTGAGTTGCCCCTGTTCACGATAATCTGCGGTTTCAGGATGAGCTAAATAAGTAAGCGCATTCAGGTCTTGAGCTACTTCCAGCAAGCTTTGGTCAGAGCTAACTACCAAAACCCCGGCCAGAATGCCGGGTTCAGCTTTTATCAGATTTTGCAAAATCAACAAAGTATGCCGAAATAGATTGAGAGCAAGTGTGGCTCTTTGGTTGGGAGTAAGAATGGGGGACAGGCGCGACTTGGCCTCGCTTAAAGGTTTAGCCGGGATAAGCGCCCAAATCCGGGGTAAACTATCCTCAAAGTTACCAAAAATCTGCAAGCGTAATCTCTTTTCTAACTAGAACTCTCCCGATAAAGTATTATAACATTCCGCCGTCTTTAACTCTTGCTGGTATCGGGCATGGTATGATAAACAAAGGGGGTATCTATTACCGATAACCCCAAGTCAAAGCGCCGCCAAATGCGCGGCTGGAATAAAAGGAAATCAATGGAAGATTATCGAGAGAAAATCGGGCAATTGCCCAAAGAAAAACTGGTCAAGCTAATATTGGCCTATCAGAAGACAATTAAGCAACTGGAAGCCACTTATAAGGAAGCTACAATGGTCGCAATGCTGAGTATTGCTGATTATAGCGAAACCGAACTGACCAAAAAGAAAACAGAACTGGCTGAGATTGAAAACATTCTAGCCCGTCTTACCGCCGCCCCAAAAGAAAAGAGCGGGGATTAACCGCTCTTCGGAAATCTTTTGTGGATCGGGGGAAATGCAGGACTGAATTCCTTAATCGTAAATAACTCAGTCCTCAGCTCTCAGGCCTTCCCTTTACCCCTGGGCTGCCAGATTTGTGGCCTGTTCTCGCCACTTGTTACGCTCAATGCGCTCTACTGGAATGCCGGTCTTTTCGGAAATCTCCTGAGCCGAAAGCTTTCCTAACTCCGAAAAAGTGTGGATACCGGCCTGATGCAGCTTTTTGTTAAAGACCGCGCCTATATCCAGAATGATATTAAAATCATCCTCTTTATTCCCATCTGTATTCACCTCGTTACTGCTCTGGCTAATTTCAGGAGCGGTTTCGACCTCCGGGATTTCCTGAATCTCAGGAGCAGTTTCGGGAGCAGTCATCGCCGAAATTACACTTTCAGCGCCTTCTGGGGCTACCACTTCCGGTAGAGAGGCCGGTTCTATCTCAGGGGCTGGACTGGCCTCTTCGCTAGTTTCTTCGCTGCTTTCGTCAATCGTCTCTTCGGTCAATTCCGGGATTTCTTCAACTGGCTCAATCGTGGGGGTCGGGGTAGTTTCGGTTGGCTCAATTACTTCCTCTACCGTATTGGGCGAAGTCTCAATCGGGCCACTGCTGCTATCGGCACTACCACCCGGCTGATAACTGGCCGGGGGACGCTCACTTGGGCGCTCACCAGAACGATGAATCCGCACGTTTGGTTTAGAGCTACCGGACGCGGATGGTGAAGCGGGCGCTTCCGGCTGGCGGGTAGGCGGGGTGGGTGGCGCAGGGGCATACTGGTCGTTCAAAAGGCGGCGCAAGCCGTAAACTACGCCCGCGCTGGCGACTGCCCCAATCAGAAATCCAACAACTCGCTTCACTCTCTATTTCTCCTATCTTGAGCTTGTCTTGTTCTTTCGCTTTTTGTTACCGGGTGGTACTTCCAAACCAGATTAGCGGCTTGTCAGTTAAGGGTTGCCTAACGTGGTACCAGCCAGGACTTCCATAATATTATCACATTTTCGCCTTCTTTGGCTTGAAGGTCATAGTATTCCGGGTCTTTTTTCAAAATGTCTCGGCTTACTGGTTCGATTTGTAAAACCAGAGCCTCGATTGAACCGGGTGGGCCATTGGTCAGCGCCCGCAAATAGAGAACAGTATAAAAGCTGCCGCTAGTTAGCGGGTTGCCAAAGGTCTGCCAGGGCGGAGGTTTCGGCTCGACCAGTTTGCTATCGTAAAACTTTTTGATTTCTTCTTTGGATTTGCCACTAATATAGGTTGCCGCGCCCTTAAAATCGTTGAGATATTGGGGCAGGGTGCGGTCAAAATAAATTTCAGCCGAGCGTTTTTGGTTAAGATTTAGCGCCCGCGAAATAGGGCGCACTCCACCCGGTACAGGAATAACCTGGAGCGCAATCGACTCGGTCTCGACTACCGGCACGACTTTATTGGCATTATCCTGAATAGCCCCGAACACAATTAATAAAATGATGCCAATTGCTACGATAGGAGCGATAAAGATTAGACCAATGCGGATAAGATTGCGCCGCAACGGAGCAGTTTTGTCGCGGTATACGGCAATCTTGGGAGCCTGGGTCGCCGTGCCGGTGGTAAGCGGATTGTCGGTTTCTTCGTCTAAAATGCGCCGCCGAAAAGCTTTCGCGGTCAAAGATTGAGGGTCATCCTCGATTTCGCTTTGCCGAAGTTTTTTGCGGAATTTAGAAGGTCGTGAACCAGTTTGTGACATAATCTGCCTGTATTATTTTAGAATGCTCTGACTGAAAATTAAGCTATTATCTACAGGTTAAGCTATTGGAAGCTATTATTCCCCTGTATATTATATCATCTCTGGTCTATATCTCAAAGACTTGCTTTGGATAGCCTAACTGACAAAAACCCCTGTGATTAACGCTAATCGTGTTTCACGTGAAACGAAATGCCCGCGTTTTAAAATGCTTTCTTTACTAATTAACTTTCACATCTATCCAGGTTTTAATCCCGCAAGCATGTTTCACGTGGAACATTCGGGCTATGGTATAATACCGCCAGTCAGCTGCTTGGAGTAACCAACCGTGCTTATATCCGTTTTATCTATATTCGTCTTAGCTTTAGTCACTAAAGCCAGTACGAAAATCGAGTTCTGATTCTACTATTATAACCTATCCTGAAAGGAGCATACCAGAGTTTGATAGCTACCTTAACTAATCGTCGCCTCCGAATGGGGCTTATCATATTCATAACCACTGCTATATTTCTCCCGCTTATTTTGAGCCTCAAGCCCGTCGCCGCTCAGACCACCGTCCCTGATACCGAGGTTGTACCTTATGGGGTCAATACTTTTCTTGAAAAAGAAGTAGAATATTGGAAAAAAGAGCGCACTATGCAGCTCATAAATCAGGGTGGAGTCAAGTGGATTAAGCAAATCTTCGCCTGGAATGAAATCGAGTTTCGCAAAGGCTACTTTGTAGACGACAAGTTCAAAAAGTCGGGCTGGCAGAAATTCGATGAAATCGTAGACCTGGCAACCAAGTACGGGGTTAAAATCGTGGCGCGAGTAGACCAGACCCCGGCTTGGGCGAACCCGGCAGGCGGACAACCCGGTGGTCGGCCCGCCAACCTCCAGGATTATACCGATTTCCTCAAAGAATTCGTGCGCCATTATCGCGGCAAAATCCAGTACATTACCATCTGGAACGAGCCAAACCTGAATCGGGAATGGCGGCCTGATGTCGGGGTCAATCCCGGCGAATATGTCGAAATGCTCAAACAGTCGTTTCAGGCTATCAAGCAGACCGACCCAGCGGTACGGGTGATGGCTGCACCGTTAGCAATCACTTTGGAAGAGAATCCTAAATACGCCCTGAACGAGTTGCAATTTCTCGACCAGATGTACAAGGCCGGGGCGAAAGATTTTTTCGACATTATGCCCGCCAACGCCTACGGCATCGAAAGTCCACCCGAAGACCCGCCCAATCCCAAAAAGCTCAACTTCCGGCGAGTAGAATTACTGCGCGAAGTCATGACTAAAAACGGCGACAATAATAAGGCGGTCTGGTTTAACGAATATGGCTGGAACGCCTCGCCCGAATCTATTCCCAAAGACCAGCGCATTTGGGGCCGAGTGAGCGAACAGCAGCAGGCTGAATTTACAGCGCGAGGTATCAAATACGCCAGGGCCAACTACCCCTGGGCTGGAGTGCTTTTCGTCTGGTTCTTCCGGCAAGTAGGCGATATTCCCGATACTCGTTCCGAGCAGTATTTCCAGATGGTTGGGACTGATTTTAATCCCAAACCGCTTTACAATGTTATTAAGCAGGATGCTTTGAGCTACTTGCAACAGCGCAACTTGCCCACCCCTGCGCCTGTCACCCCGGCAGTGCCGATAACCTCGACCCCCTTGCCACAAGGGGTAGGTAGTCCCAGACCTGCCGGTTCACCTGGGGCAGTTACTCCCACCGCGATTGCCCAGCCCAGTAATCCTGCCGTAGCCGGGTTACAACCTACTGCGGCTGGCTCTACTCCAATCCCCAATATTGAGGCGACGATTGCTCCCGGTCAGCGTCAGGGCGCAACCGCTACCGCCACGTCACGCCCGACTACCAATGCCGGGGCTACCTCTCAACCGGAAGAAGGTGGCGGGATAATTATCGCCATAATCGGGGGATTATTAGTGCTGGTCGGTGGGGGCGGATTGGCCTACTGGTTCTCGCAGCAACGTCGTCGCGGGTAAACCCCGACCCAGTTTATACACTATTACAAAGGGATGAATCGGATTATAATATCCGTTCATCTCTTTTTAGCTTCTGATGAACAGCCATAAATCAGCTTGAGGTGTGATATAACGCATAGTTAGGGCGGATATAATTAAGATGGTGAGCTAGGTCGTAGCCTACGATTTGACTTACCTATCGTTTTGGCTTGCAGATTTCATTCAGTTCTCTACAATAGGGGTAACTCTGTCAGCAAACCTTTGGTTTGCTAATCGAGCCTATCTCTAGCTCCGGGCCAGTTATAATTTTAGCCATCTGCGTCACAACCGTTCAGGCGCAATTAGTAACGAAAGTGTTGAAACATGACTACCCTCCTCAGTTCCAACGGTTTACACCGGCCTGATAGTTCCTCCCCCCTTATCGAAGCTGACAACCTGGCGAAAACTTTCGGTGATTTTCGGGCCGTAAAGCAGGTTTCGCTTCAGGTTAAATCCGGTCAAGTGCTGGCCTTGCTGGGCCATAACGGTGCTGGCAAAACCACTACCACCCGGATGCTGGCGGCCATTCTCAGCCCAACCGCCGGGTCAGCCCGGATTGGCGGCTTTGATACTGTCGCCCAACCGCTCGAAGTACGCCGGATTATTGGACACCTGACCGAGCAACCCGGCCTCTATAATCGAATGCGGGTGCTAGATTATCTCCATTTTTTTGGCGACATCCAGGAAATTCCAGGCCGCGACCTGCGCGAGCGGTGCGAAAGACTGCTGCGGCGCTTCGACTTGTGGGATACCCGGCAGCTTCGGTTGGGCGAATATAGCAAAGGGATGCGCCAGAAAGCCGCCCTTATCCGCGCACTGATTCACGAGCCACGAGTACTTTTTCTGGATGAACCGACCAGTGCCATGGATCCCTATAGCGCCAAGATGGTGCGCGATGCGATTAGCGACCTCAAGCAATCGGACCGGGCGATTATTCTTTGCACTCATAATCTGGTCGAGGCTGAAATCCTGGCGGATAGCATCGCCATTATTCGCAAAGGCGAAATTATCATTCAAGGGACTGCCGAGGAACTAAAACAACGTTTGTTGGGTGCGCCCCATTATCGGGTCGAACTGAACCGCAATCTAAACGAAATTCCCGGCAATATTCTAGCGATTGACGGTCTCAAAATCCTTGAACTGCTTCCCGACGGTTTTATTTACGAGACCGCAATGCCCAATATTCATAATCCGCGCCTCTTGCGGGTACTAAACGAAGGTGGGCTGGAAGTCGTGACCCTGAGCCAGGTATCGCGTAGCCTGGAATCGGTCTATCTAAAGATTGCGGGCGACCCGGCCTCGCTCAACTCGAACCGGGACGAAGTGGAGCAATCTATGTTAAAACAGGAAAATATGCCGCGTGAGGAGGTTCTGAAATGAGTACCCAGCCCAACGTTTTACCCGCCTATAATGTTCAGAAACTAAAGGCCGTTCAACCGCGTTCCTCGCTTTCGCGGGCCTTGATTATTACTCGCCGCGAGTTGCGCGATATGCTCCGCGACTGGCGCACCGTCAGCCCGATTGCGACTCTGGTAATTATTCTACCTTTTCTGTTAGCCGGGATTTTGCAGACTGCCAGCCCGACCCTGGTAAAAGAATTGGGCCGAGCCACTTTTTATGACAAACTATTGCCGTTTACCACTCTGGCGATTGGCTTTTTGCCCATGTCGTTCTGTTTGGTAATCGCCCTGGAAACCTTTGTCGGCGAAAAAGAGCGCAACAGCCTGGAAGCTCTCCTGAGCGCCCCCCTGACCGACCAGGAACTATTTATGGGCAAGTTTATCGCAGCTTCCGTTCCGGCAGTAATCGCCAGCGCCTCGGCTTCGGTGACATTTGCCCTTTTGATTACCCTGTTTGGACAGCCGTTCCCGCTCTCCTGGGATTTATTGATTGCCTTTCTGGGCCTCAATATGCTACAGGGTCTGGTGATGGTTGCCGGGGCGGTGTTGGTCAGTACCCATACTACCAGTCTACGGGCTTCCAATATAATGGCGAGCTTTATCATTCTACCGATGAGTTTGGTTGTCCAATTAGAGGCGCTGATTTTGCTAAATAATGTGCGCCATTTTCTCTGGTTTTTGATGGTAGCCTTAATCGTTATTTTGCTGCTTTTGTTGCGGTCAGGGGTTAAAGTTTTCAATCGGGAAGAAATCGTCTCGCGTGAGGGCGATAATCTGACCCTCAAGAGTGTCATTCGCGGTTTTGGTCATTACTTCAAACGCACTCCCTACGAAATTCTGGCCCGTCACAAAACCGGGATGCGCTGGACTCCCTGGCGCTTTTATCGCCACGATATTCCCCAGATTCTCAAAATCAATAGTGGGTCGCTGGTGTTAATTACCCTCTGCTTTCTGGGTGGTATTATCATCGCCTATTGGATTGGTAGTTGGCCTGAAGCCGATGTACTGGCAAAGCAATTGGGCTACGGGTCGCAAACCGCTAATGATGTCAATCCGATTTGCCAGGAAGGGGTATTAGCCAGTCAGGGTATCACCTGGCAATGGTTATTTTTCAACAATACCCGCTCGGTAATACTGGCGGGGGGTCTTTCGGCGGTAACGCTGGGGGTCGGTGGTATTGGCCTATTGATGGTGGCGACTGCCCCGATTGGATTTATTGCCAATTTCTTCCTGAAACTGGGCCTAAACCCCTTGCCGTTCTTGCTGGGTTTCGTGCTACCACACGGCCTGATTGAGCTACCAGCCGCGATTATCGGGATTGCAATGGGAATGCGAATTAGCACCTCGATTATCTCCCCGCCCGAAGGGATGAGCATCGGCGGTGGTCTGCAATTTGCTATCGTCAACTATATCAAAATGCTGGCTTTTGTAGTGCCATTATTGTTGATTGCGGCTATAATGGAAGCTAACATCACTCCCACGATTGGCTGCTGGCTGACCGGGGGTAAATTTTAACGGCTGGGGTCAGGGGTCGGGAGACAGGGAAAGGCAAGACTGAGGACTGAGTTTTGCAAGACGGAAGACGGAAGTCCTTAATCGTAAATCGTAAATTCCCCTGACCTCCGACCCCCGACCTCTGAACAAAAGAGGTTGGTTATGGCGGAAAGTGTTATGCAGAATTATCAGCAAAGCGGGATGATTTCCCGCGATTTGACCAAAATAAAGATAGCGCCCTCTGTCCTGTCGGCGGACTTCGCTCGATTGGGCGAGCAGGTGCGTGAAGCCGAAGCGGCAGGGGCGGACTATATTCATTTCGATGTGATGGACGGCATGTTCGTCCCGAATATAAGTGTTGGGCCGCTGATTCTGGAAGCTCTCAAGCCCGTCACGGATTTGCCGATGGATGTCCATCTGATGATTGAGCAACCTGACCGCTATCTGGATGAATTCGCCCGCGCTGGGGCGGCGGTGATGATGGTACACCAGGAGAATGTACCTCATCTGCACCGTACCATTCAGCATATTGTGGGTCTGGGATGCCGGGCGGGAGTGGTGCTAAATCCTGCGACCCCAATTGCGACCCTGGAAGAGATTTTGCCCTATATCAGTCGGGTGCTGATTATGAGTGTCAACCCCGGTTTTGGGGGGCAGAGCTATATTGAAAGCAGCACCGCCAAAATTCGCCGTCTGCGTCAGTGGGCCGACCAGGTGCGTCCCGGCCTGGAAATTGAGGTAGATGGCGGGGTCAAGGCTGACAATATTCGAGAAGTTGCCGAAGCCGGGGCAGATGTCATCGTCGCCGGTTCTGCCGTCTTTAACAAAAAAGAGAGTGTCGCTGAGACGATGGCGAAACTCCGCGCTGCTCTAAAGTAGGTAAAATATGACCCAGATTGCCAGCCGCTTATATACAGTAGAAGAGTTTATAAGGATGCCGGAGTATCATGGGCGTTACGAATTGATTGATGGTCATCTTGTGGAGAAGCCAGTACTAACCTACGAACATAGCTTGATTGCCGAGATAATTGTTAAAGAATTCTGGAAGTTTGACCCGGAGGAAAAGCTGGGGAAAATGCTATGGGAAGTCAATTCGCGGCTTCGCCCGG
>JBBRSG010000056.1:0-39021 GCA_038245615.1 Chloroflexia bacterium
GAAAAGTTTGACGGTTTCAAGCAAGCCATTAGTGAATGTTTAAGCCACACTACTGACCTTCATCAGGCGGCCTTGGATAAGTTGTTAGTCCTAAAGTTTCAGACCTTTGAAAGCGCAGTTTGTGACCTTTGATAGTATAGAAGCGGCGCGAGAAGTTGCCGGAGCTTCTTTGCCGGTGCGGGCAAGCCTTATCGAAAAATCGCTGCTCTATTCGAGATTTTGGGCCATAAACCGGGGTGGCGAGTTGTCTATTCGATTTAGCCGAGGTAGCTCAAGCTCAGAATAATCAGGAGGAGGTCGGCAGGCTGCTAAAACACAGCCTGCACCTTTATCAGCACATCAATGATGCCGCCGGAATAGAACGGTGTCATGAAGCTTTATGGAACATTCAGACCAGCAAGCAATGGCCTAGCGAATCACCCCGCCGGGTGACATAAATCCAAAAATCGAGGTGGTAGGGGCGCGGCAAGCAGTGCCCCTACAATTGATGACCATATTTAGCAACTTAGCCCCGCTGAATGGAATTAACCGAGCGACTTATGTCCGTTGCCGTTATGCCCATTACTAGAAGAATTATCATCTTCGTCCGAGTTCAGGGCGGCATCGTCCAGTTCCACAAAGTCCGCCGAGGAAACCGGGTCAAGGTCTAAATGGCTGTGTCCATTGCCGTTGCCATTGACCATCAAGCCATCCAGTTCCGCCCCTTGACCCCGCGTTTTGGCGGCGGCAGCCTGCTCCTCGCGCACCACCGCCACCGAAGCCACGCTATCGCCTTTGCCCTCTTTGAAGGTCATGACCATCACGCCCTGGGTCGCCCGACCCATGCTGCTGACATCGTGGGCCGCAATCCGCGTCACCATCCCACTGGTAGTCATCATCATAAGCTCGTCATTGTCATTGACCACTCTGGTAGCGATAATCCGCCCGGTCTTGGGGGTCAACCGCATGGCAATAACTCCCTGCCCATAGCGTCCGTGGGTCGGAAATTCCTCCAGTGGAGTGCGTTTGCCGATGCCATTGCTGGTGATGATAAATAGTTGCGCCCCGCTTTTCACCAAGTCCATCCCGACCACATAGTCCGACTCGTTGACCAGCCGAATAGCATTGACCCCGACGGCATCGCGGCCCATCGGACGTACCTCATCTTCCCGGAAGCGGATGGTTTTGCCTTCGGCGGTAGTAATAATCACGTCACCTTTGCCCTCGGTTTCCCAGACAAAGCTCAACTCATCGTTATCTTCCAGCTTGATAGCAATCAGGCCATTAGACCGGGCAGTAGCGTATTCGCTCAGGTTGCTGCGCTTAATCTTGCCGTTCTTGGTTGCCATAATCAGGTATTCGGTCTTGCTAAAATCGGTAATCGGCAAGACGCTCGTTACCTGCTCATTCTGGGTGATAGCGACCAGATTGACCAGCGGCAAGCCTTTGGCGGTCCGGCTTGCGTCTGGTACTTCGTGGGCCTTCAACTGGAAAACTCGCCCCTTGTTGGTGAAGAACAACAGGCTATCCAGGGTGCTACAAATAATCGTGTGTTTAATCGCGTCTTCTTCGCGGGTGGTCATGCCGGTGATACCTTTGCCACCCCGTCGTTGGGTTTTGTAAGTATCGTGGGCCAACCGCTTGATATAGCCCTTATTGGTGATGGTCAGCAGAATCAGTTCATCCGGTATCAAATCCTCGACTGAGAAATCAGATCCGATGCCCGCCATGATGACCGTCCGCCGCTCGTCGCCAAACTTGTCGCGCACCTGGGTCAAATCCTCTTTAATCAAGGGCAGCAACTTTTCGGGATTATCTAGCAAATCCTGCAAATAGGCGATAGTCTTCTGCAAGTCGTTGAGTTCATCCTGCAATTTCTGGCGTTCCAAAGCTGCCAACCGACCTAGTTGCATATCCAGAATCGCCTGGGATTGCTCTTCACTAAAAGCAAAAGTTTCAATTAAGGCCAGTTTAGCCGCCGGGCGGTCTTTGGAAGCCCGAATCGTGCTGATAACCGCATCAATCGCATCGGTAGCCTTCAAAAGACCTTCCAGAATGTGAGCGCGACGGCGAGCCTTGTCCACATCAAAGCGGGTGCGGCGGGTAATGACCAGTTGCCGCCAGGCGATATGCTCGCGCAGGATGCGCCGCAAAGTCAGCAGCTTCGGCTCCATGCCGTTGTCCACCAGCGCCAGCAAATTGCAATTAAAGCTGGTCTGAAGCTGGGTATACTTGAAAAGTTGGTTCAGCACTTTCTTGGGTTGGGCATCGCGCTTGAGGTCAATTCGTAGCCGGACTCCGTTGCGGTCACTCTCGTTTACCATGTCGGAAACGCCGTCCAGTTTACCCTCTTTGTAGAGGTCACCAATCCGTTCCTGCAAAGTCTTGAGGCTGACCATATAGGGTAATTCGGTGACGATAATGCTAAAGCGGCTCTTGTTTTCCTCAACGTGAGCTTTGGCCCGGACTATAATCCGCCCGCGCCCGGTGCTGTAGGCTTCCTTGATACCGTCGCGGCCCAAAATTATCCCGCCGGTTGGGAAGTCCGGGCCGGGCAGAATTTCCACCAATTCATCTACTGTGGCATCAGGGTGGTCTATCAGGTAAATCAAGACGCTGCAAAGCTCGGTCAGGTTGTGAGGCGGAATATTGGTCGCCATCCCGACGGCGATACCTTGCGAGCCGTTCAAGAGCAGATTGGGCAGCTTGGCGGGCAAGGCGGTTGGTTGTTGCTCGCTACCATCGTAATTGGGGACAAAATCTACCGTGTCTTTGTCAATATCCTGCAACAAATCGTCGGCAATCATCGCCATGCGAGCTTCGGTATAACGTTGGGCGGCGGGCGGGTCATCTTCGATGGTGCCAAAGTTACCCTGTCCGTCAATCAGGGGGTAGCGCATCGAGAAGTCCTGCACCATGCGGGCCAGGGTATCATAAATCGCGCTATCTCCGTGCGGGTGATATTTACCCATCACATCGCCGACAATCCGGGCGCTCTTGCGGTACGAGGTGTTAAAGCGGATATTATTTTCGTGCATGGAATAAAGGATTCGGCGATGCACCGGCTTGAGGCCGTCCCGAACATCGGGCAAAGCGCGGGAAATAATAACGCTCATCGCATAATCGAGGTAAGCCCCTCGCATTTGCTGGTCAATATCCACTACCTGAACATTGCCAACGTTCCCATTTTCACCGTTTTCGGTGTTATCCATAATTCCCCTCACAAGCTCTGACTATTGGTGCTTGAACCTGACACAATTACAATATTACTGACACTATTGTACTACTTTTGAGGCTAAAAGTCAAAAAGCGAACAAAATTAAGCTTGGTTTTTATCCCATTGCAAAGCCATAAAGTTATCCACATCGCCGAGTTTTGTTCTAGTTATGGCAAGTTTATCAATCCCCACCCCTAGTCAGGGTAAACTCAGAGTAAACTCGGTCTTGAATTTGGCTTTTTTGTGACGATAGCTCTACCCAAAACCGATAAAAATTGGTATACTTTAGTTATATTGAGTTTATCAACACACCTTGACCCGGCGGACGGGTTTCCAACTTATCATGTCAATCTAAGCTAAAACGGGAGAGGTTTATGTCTAACATCAGGGTTAAAAGTCGGCTCGGCTTGTTTATTATCGGTCTATTATGTCTAAACTTTTTAGTAGCGGCTTGTGGCAAATCCGAGCCAGAAAAAGTTCTGGTACTGTCGGCGGTTTCGCCCGCCAGCGCCGATAACAATGGCGCGTCAGTCGCTGCGCCACCGATTGATACCAACAAAGCTTCCAGTGCCAAACCGCCCGCTGTCCGCCCAACCGGGAAAGTGGCAATTGGTTCGCCTGCTCCCGATTTCGGCCTGACGACGATTGACGGCGATATAATCCAACTCAGCCAGTACAAAGGTAAAGCCCTCGTGGTTAATTTCTGGGCCACCTGGTGTCCACCTTGCAAAGAGGAATTGCCGCTCTTGGTCAAAACCTTTGAGGCCAATAAAGATAAACTGGCAATTCTGGGAGTAGACGTAGCCGAAGACTCACTTACGGTCAAGCTGAAAGTCCGCGAGGTTGGGATTACCTATCCTACTTTGCTGGATGAAGACCGAGTTGTCACCAACTTCTATCGAGTTACGGCCTATCCTACCAGTATTTTTATAGACGCAGATGGGGTTATTCGGGCAATTCGCACCGGGTCGGTCACGGAGCAAACTCTCAAGCCTTTTTTAGATAAGATTTTGTGATTACTCGCTCTAGGGCCGCCCTAGAGCGTTAAGTAGTCACGCTGGGTCCGACTTATTACAATCTCAGCATCTAAAATTTGGAGCTATTAACCCGCCTCGCAAGGGATACTAAGATATAAACGGTCAACGGTATGAAAGCTTCGATAGAAATCGGTTCGTTAATCCTGGATAAATATAAGATAGAAGCAACCGCGGGCAAAGGTGGGTTCGGGTCGGTCTACCGCGCCACCGATTTACGTCTCAAACGGCAAGTAGCCATCAAAACCCTATCCTACAACAAAACCAGCATGGACAGCCGCTTTGGGCCGGATACCTTTGAGGAATTTTTGACCCGCTTCCGGCGAGAGGCCGAAGTCAGCAGCTATTTTACCAGCAACAAAAATATTATCACGGTCTATAATCTGGAACAGGACCAGGACGATGATCACTACCTGATAATGGAATACCTCGATGGTGGGCCATTATCGCAATTAATCAAAGAGAAGGGCCATCTGAGTTTTTCCCGACTCTGCGCGATTACCCTCGACCTCTGTAATGCCCTGAGCGAAGTGCATAACCATCCGGCGGACATTGTTCACCGCGACCTCAAGCCTAGCAATATTCTTTTACGCAAGAATGGGCAGGCCGTATTAGCCGATTTCGGGGTAGCTCAGGTTGGCTCAGAAAGTCACCGGACGATTCTGGCAGGACAGCTTGGCCCGCGTCACCCTGGTTCACCGCCCTATAAATCGCCCGAACAGGCCAATAATTACGAATATTTAACTCCGGCTTCTGACCTGTATTCGCTGGGGCTTTTGATTTACGAGATGGCAACTGCCAAAGTGTTTGCCAAGTTTCGCCGTCTGCCAATTAGCCGGGAAAATAAGAAGATACCGGAATGGATGGACGAAATTGTTGCCAGACTGCTACAAGAAAAAATCGAAGACCGCTTTCAGCAGGCCGAAGATGTCGCCGCCGCAATTGAAGAAGCCTTGAAGCGCA
Organism: Chloroflexia bacterium; assembly: GCA_038245615.1. GTDB lineage: Bacteria > Chloroflexota > Chloroflexia > Chloroheliales > Chloroheliaceae > 54-19. Next base: position 5,194 of record JBBRSG010000056.1, read on the forward strand.
CCAGCAGCCAACAGGAGGAAATTACTACCCCGATTATATCCAGCCCCAGCCAGTCGGATTCGTCGGCCTCGGCTAAATCCGGCGCTAGTTCGTATCTGGGAATAAAGCCCCTGGAAAATCTAACGCCCAAAAAAGCCCCACCCGCCGCCAGCCACGATGACTCGGAGATGGCCCGCCGTGAAAAAGAGTTGGAAGCCGCCTTTAGCAACCGGGCCGAACCCAGCCCGATAGAAAAGCTGATACGCGAATCGGCGGAACACGCTCGCTTGGAGCGCGAAATCGAAGCCGAAAAACGCAATCATCGAGAGCGCCAGACCGACGAGATGCAAATTCAGCAGGTGGCGCGGGCCTTGCAAATCAGTCAGTTTATGGAGCAATTAGCCCAGGCTGAAGCTGCCTCAAATTGGAATTTGGCGATTGAATTAGGCGAGGGTATTTTGCGGCTGGATAGCGAGCATACAAAGGCGAAAATCCACACCGCCACAGCCTATGTCGCTCGTAGCCGTCTGCTGCTCGGTCAGGGCAAATTTGCCCAGGCCGAAAACGATGCCGGTCAAGCCCTGCAACTTGAACCGCAGCAGGCCGATTATTATTATGCCCGCGCCAGCGCTCATTATCGGCAAGAGAAATACGAGGCCGCGATTGGGGATTATGCTCAGGCTATCAAGCTAAACCCCGCACCTTCCCAGTATTTCTACGGACGGGCTATGAGCTATCAGAGTAGCGGGGATTATCATCGGGCGATTGACGATTTCAATCGAGCCATCGAGCGCGACCCCCAAAACGCCGATTATTATTATTCACGGGGTCTAACTTATGACAAGCGGGGCGCGCAATTTCATAACAAGAACGACCAGGCCCAGGCTTTGAACAATTTTGAGGAAGCTATTCGGCGCGACTCCCGGCAACCGCATTATTATTTCCAGCGAGGGATGGCCCTCCGCAAAGCCGGGCAGCATCTAGCGGCCTTGCAAGATTTCGAGAACGCGATTAAATGCGGCCCGCCGACCTATCCCAGCTATTATTTTTGGCGGGGAGTTAGTTTCGCCAATCTGAAAGATTTTGAGCGGGCCATTCCCGACTTTGATAAAGCGATTGCGGGCGACCCCAACCAGTCGAATTATTATTACTGGCGAGGCATGACCTACCGGATGCTCAAAAACAAAAAAGCCGCTCGCCGCGACCTTGAACTTGCTACACAATTAGGTCATTCTGATGCCCGCAAGGAACTCGAAAGCCTTTAGGACTGAGGACTGAGGACTGAGGACTGAGCAATATCTCATAGAAGGGCGGTGTTACTGTGGGACATTGCTCTGTCTATGGATTGAACCCTTGCCCCTATCTTTGTAGCTGGCCTAATGGCTACAATCAGCCGACGGAGCGGCTTCCCACAGGGGTTGAGGATAATCTACAAGAGCAGGGGCATTTTGTGGAAAGCCGCTCCGTCGGCTGACTTGAACCCTTACCACCCAACCCCTGACCCCCGACCCCTACTCCGCCACAATCCTAATCCCCTCCCAGGCCGGGAAACCTTGCTCCTCGCGGGCGGTGACCACCTGCATCCACCAGAACAGGTCGGCCATTAATTGCTTTTCTTCGCTATAATTCTTCTTCCGTTCAGATTTTTCTAGCTCAGAGTAGCCGATATAGGCATATTGGGCGAAATGGGCGGCATAATGGCGGTAGGCTCGGCCTTGCTCTAGAACCCTTGAAGCCTTAGCCGCCTCTAGTAAATCCACCAGCAAATTTGTCCTTCGCACCTCGTATATATTATTTGAATTTGTCAAAGGCCGAGCCAAGTGTAGGGCTTCATCCACCTCTTTATGCTCCAAAGCGGCTACAATTTTTGGGCCGGTCTCACCGAAGGCGAGATCGCTGACGCGAACTATGGCACGGTCGAAGGTACGGTCGAGGGCGAGAGCGCGACCGCGCGCTCGTCCCAGGGTGCGGTCGAAGGCGGAAGCGGGGTCGAGGTTGAGGTTGAGGGTAAGGGCGAGGTCATGGGCGAGGACGAGGGCGCGATCGCGGATGAGGGAAGAAGGTGGAGGCAAATCGCTTTTTGCCAGCCTGGCAATTTTTCGTAGTAACTCTTTTTCGGCCTGGACCGCTAAACCTTGTATAGTGAAAATATAATTTTTGTCCTCACACCAGCAGGCCCCATACGGCCCACCAAGCGAACCGGGCTGAATTTCGGCGGAGAGCGGCAGGCGGTAATGGCCATCAGCGTGGGGAAATTCATTTAACCATGCCACAAAAGACGCTGCACCCCAGCGCTCTATACCCAATATCGGCAGTCCGGCCTGTTCTTTCGGAAAACTAATATCAGTCCAGTGTGGAGGCTGAAAATACTCATATTCTTTCCGTTTCTCGTCCAAAAAAAGCTGATATTCGGCGCAGATGATAAATTCGGGGTCAAGGCCGTGCAGCTTTTGCAGACGATTTGCCAGCCTTTGTTCGGCAGCTTTTTTTCTTATGGCTGGGTCGTCCGAATTGAGTTCAGCCTCAAAGCGGGCCTGAGCTTCGTCGGCCTTAATATTGTTATCAAGCTGCTGGCGGCGCTCTTCGGACAGGGCCATATAGCAATCTCATTAGTTACAATTGGATACAAGGAAAACCCGACTAGAATTACTCTAGTTATTATCAGGCTTATTTCCATATTTTGTCAAGGGAAAATTTGTGGGTGGTTATTCCAGCCGATACAATTTCACATCGCCCAATGTTGCTACCAGCCGATAGCTGGGCGCACCTTTGCCCTCCAAAAGCGGCTGCAAATAGGCCACCCCGCCATGCGAAGGGGTCGCCATAAAGTAGGTTGCTCCATAGCGGCGGGCCAGTTCCAGATTGACCGATAGCGGGTCGCTGGTCGCGGCCAGAACCGGACGATGATTGACGTACCAGTAAGCCGGGGCATCCGGCACCATCACCACCGCCGAGGCTGCGCCATTCGCCCGCAGCCAACTATCCACTGCCTTTATTTCCCGATAATCGGCATCCCAATCGTTCCGCAAGGTAAAGGCGAACCCCACCGAAATCAGGGCGAAGGCCAGCAAGATAATCAGGCTGTAGCTGCGCTGGCGGCGTTTTTCGGCTTTAGGGCGCGAAACCTTGCCTAGCCAGCTAATTACCGTATCCAGCCCAACCGCACTCACCAGAAAGATAAACGGCAACAGCCCGCCCGACGAATGAAATACACTCCCGCGAGTACTCGGAAAAGTGAAGGCCAGCGACATCGCCAGATAAAGCAATATTATATAAACCACGAAATGCAGAAATTCGGGATGCTTCCAAAGTGCTGAGTGCTGAGTGCTGAGTGCTAAAGATTTAGGACTGAGGACTGAGGTTTCTAATTCTAAATCGCGGTCTCGCTCTCTTTGGGAGTGAATCGCGGTCTCGCTCTCTTTGGGTATAAATCCTTGTTCTCCGTCTTCCGCCTTCCGTCTTCCGCCTTCCGTCTTTCCCCCGACCCCCGAAAAGAGGCCCAGCACAAAGAGCGGGGTCAGGAAGAGTGCGCCGCGCCCGATAATCCAGAGATTGTCGAGCAGGGCATTCAGCTTGCTGCCGAACAGTGGGCCGATGCCCCAATTGGGGGAAGGGTCGGCCTGGTTCAGATAATAGGCCAAATCGAGGTTTTTCTGATAAGTGAAAAAATCGTTGTACTCGCGCCAGAATAATACTTTGATACCGCCGCCCGGAAACGGCTGCCCGGTGGCAGCGAGATTATGCAGCACCCAGGGCGTGATGGTCAGGCCGAAAACTAAACCCATTACCAGTTGGCCCGAAAAAGTCAGAGCGGTTGGTTGTCGGAAACCAAAGCGATAAAGTAGCCAGGCCAGAAATGCCGCCGCCAGCAAAATTACCCCATCCACTCGCGTCAGGTAGGCCAACCCCGCCGCGAAGCCCGCCGCCGCCATCCAGCTAGTAGCAGCCCGCCTCGCTCCATGCGGCAACCGCAAAGCCTTGTAGGTACAAATCAAAAAACTGCTGCTGAACAGCGCAAATGGCGCGAAATTGTCCGGTAGACTGAAATAAGGGGCATACAGGCCACAAAAAATCAGCATGCCGCCACAAAACCAGCCGTAGCGCAGGCCGCGCTCGTCTTGCGGGCCAAATATATCGGTGGCTAAATAATAGGCTAAGGGGGCAAGCGCCGCCGAGAGCAGAATATTGGGGAGTTGGGAGGCCAGAAAAGACGGCCCACCCGTCAGGGTATAGCACAGGAAGATTAAAACCGAGGTCAGGGGCATCCAGTAGGTGCTACCGGGGTTATTCAGGAGACCTTCGGGTAGCGGGCGGGCCAAATAATTCCAGATATAATCTTCCCGGAAACCCCGGCCTTGCCATAGAGCCTCGGCAATATTGGAATAATAGTAGGCATCGGCGTACCCCGGTTGGCTAAAAAGCAAGGCTAGAGCTAACCGGAAAAGCACCGCCGCCCCGAAAAGCAGCCAATAAGGGCGGTAGCCGGAAGTGAGCCAGGAAATTTGAACCGCCAAACTACCCTCCACTACCCTTGCAATTCGAGTTCGGCGGTAGGGGCGCACCGCGGTGCGCCCTTACGAAATCCGGGTATACCCTCTAAACCGACATCAGCATCCGGGCCAAAAACCGAACATGACTGACGAAATCCGCCTCGCTGGGCCGGGTTTCATCCAACCCCACGCAGACCGCCGGAGCATCCGCCGACCCCGCCCCGGTTTTCAGAGTCGCCAAAGGGCCGGAGAAAGGCGAAATCGGAACTACCAGGGCCGGTTTGCCAACGGCGCTTTGGACTGCCGCCAGCACTTGTCCCACAAACGGATGAGTGAGGGGCGTGCGGGTCGGGGCGTAGGATTCGGCTAATCTTACCACCTCAACGCCCTCAAACTCCTTCTCGATGATATGGGCCTTGAGCAGCTCAAAAATCCGGTCAGGATGCTGGTCGGGGACTAGATGAAAATCCAGCCGGGCCTTTGCCACCGATGGGACTCGCAAGCGCCCGGCCCGCCCCGATTTACCGCAATCAATCGCCGAGATATTGACCGTTGGGACGCGGCACATGGTCTGCAAAACCATTTTGTCGCTCAACTCGAACAGATAGGTTTGCAGACCATACTCTTTCAGGTTTTGGGCCAGCCGCTCGGCGTGGTCAGGAACGGTCTGGATTAGCAGGCGGCTTTCCTCGCCCGGCAAGACTGCCAGTTCATCCTCAAATCCCTCTATCCTGATTTCCTGAGCATCGCTCTTGATAGATTCCAGCGCCCGCACCAGCATCCAGGACGCGCCGGGTAGCACCTCGGAATAGGCGCTAGGGGCATCGTGGGTCATAGTGTTGACCCGCAACTCCACTTCCAGTCGCCCTTTTAGCCCCAGACTGACCAAGGGCCGACCATTGGTATACTCGCCATGGAGATACACGATGCCGTCGGCAGCCAATTGGGCCTTTGATTTCAGGATAGTTGCCGGATTTGCCGGGCCGAATAGCAGTTTAAGCCCAACTGGGGCGAGTTCACTGGTGTTGTGCCAGGCTTCTGCCGCCGCCAGAATCGCCTTTAGATTAGCGGGCATGTTTACCAGACCGGGCAAATAAACCAGCAAGTTCGGCGCACCGGGTACAGCCTGGTTTTGGGCCAGCATCAAGCCTCGCCCCGGCTGAACGCTTAGACCGGCCTGAGCCAGCTTTGCCCCCAATTCACCGGGGGTCAGTGGTTCGCTAAACCGGGCCGGAGCGTGAGTGGCAATATAATTATCTACTGCGTCCAGGTGTGGGCCAGAAAGGGGTTTAGCCTCAATAAAATCAGAAAGAGCCGCATCCACCGGGGTTAGAGGTGGGGATAATGCCAGACCATCCGACATAAGGTCGTCCTTTTTTATTTCTAAAGTAGTTTCGATTAGTTTTGCACTATTGATTATGTTGAGTTACTGACTACAGTTTATACCATAAATCCGGGAATGGCAAGGGGTATTTCCTTTATTCACGATTTAGCAACTCGCTGATGGTTACACAGATATAGCCTTGCGCTTGCAACCGGTCCAAAATTACGCCAACCGCCTGAGCGGTAGTCGGGTGGGTGTCGTGCATCAGAATTATCCCGCCGGGCCGCGCCCCATTGACCACGCTGGCGATTACGATATAAGGATTGCGGTGCAGCCAATCCAGAGTGTCTAAAGTCCACTTGACTTCGGGGAGACCAGTAGCAGCCCGCACCCGGTTATCGGTTTCGCCATAGGGTGGACGATAGACGCGAGGGGTGATGTCGGTAACTTTTTTGATTACCGCCTGGGTCTGCTGAATTTGCGCTCGAATCTGGACACTCGACAAAAGTGGCAGCCGGGCATGGGTCCAGGTATGATTCCCTATTTCGTGGCCCTCAAGTACGGCCCGCCGGATAATAGCGGCGTGCGGCTCGACCTGATTGCCGACTACAAAAAAGGTGGCTAAGGCATTATGCGCTTTCAAAGCATCCAGAATCGGGATAGTAGATTGGGACGGGCCGTCATCAAAGGTCAAGGCAATACATTTTTGAACCTTGCAATTTATCCCAGGCCGTTTCTGCCCGGAGAGGGCCGCCGGAGGTCGGGTCACGCAGTTATCGAGCTTTGGCCCTGGCACCCCGCTATAGCGCCATTGAAAATAATGCTGCCCAATATTGCCCATCTCGATTTGGTAGGCGGGCGGGTTCGAGGGAGTATAGGTCAATACCCGCCGCTCAAAGACCTGCACCAAAACCTCTTTTTCGCCTCCGCCAACAATCGCTTTAGTCCAGTAGGGGTCCGAGATTGCCAGTCCAAAGACATTGCTGGTCGGGTCGTCGGTATAGACCTTGCCGGTGGCGTAAAGATAGCCATTCCAGACTAATCCTTGCAAATTCTGGTAAGCCCGAAAGATATCTGGGACATTGTGTCCAAAAACCGCATCATAGTAGCCGATTTTGACCTCAACCGGGGCTTTAGCCAGATAGATAACTTCGCCCACCCGATTAATCGCCTGGGTCACGCTCTGGCCTACCGCCGCCGGGCGCGGGTTTTGGCCCAGTTCCAGGCTGGTCACATAGCGAAAGCTGGCATAAGTCGGGGAAGGGTTGAGCGGGATGTCATCGCCGACAATAGTGGTGGCACTGGGAATTCGAGCAATATAGCTGTTGTCGCCGGTCTGCACCAGCCCGCTGATTAGCTCTTTGGTCAAAAGACCGTTGGTCACGAACCGGGTGTCAAGGGAAAGCGGGTCGGACGCAAGTTCCATGCGGCTCTTGTCAAAGTACTGCACTAGCCGACTGGAGTTTGGGGCTTCTTTGTAAGGCTCTTCCAGCGCCCCAAACGAATTTGGCCCCCAGGCGTAGCCCCGCCCGGAGTTCGGCCCGTCACTAACCAGTTTGTCGCTATATTCCCACCGGGTACGGAAATCGCAGCCCGCAAAACCGGGCATGGCGGCCTGGGCTATTTCGGGGGTATCCAAAAATAACGTCAAAACCAGAATAAGGCCAAAAGGTAAGGCTACCCCCGCCGAAAGGTATTTCGTTCGCATATAGTTACCCGATGTTCCGATTGCCCGGTATTCCGATGACCCGATGTTTAAAACAAACTGCTGTGATAGGTTAATTATACCATAGGACTTTCACTTGAAAATCGGGGTAAACCTGAAAAAGATAACAAAAACATGCCTTTTGTGCTATATCAAAAATTTCTCCTTGCAAGAAAAATTGATTGAGCGAAAGTCCTAAGATTTTAGATTTTAGATTTTAGATTTTGGTAGAGAGTTTCGAGCTGGTCTAAAATTTGCGGGGTAAAATAAAGCGCAGCGGTCTGCAACCCGCCAGCTACCAGGCGGGCGCGTAGTTCGGAGTTTTCCAGGAGGCGGGTCACGGCGGCAACCAGCCCCGCGACATCTTCGAGCGGGAAAAGCAAGCCATTCTCGCCATCGGTTATCATTTCATCAATCACCGGAATATCAGTCGTGACCACCGGACAACCCAGCGACATAGCCTCGATTAAAGGGATGCCAAAACCCTCGTAGCGGGTAGGTAGCACGTACATTCCAGCGCGGGCCGCCTGCCGAAACAGAGCCGCTTTCTGGCCTTCGCTGACATTGTGCAAAATCGTCACGTGGGCGTTTGCCTCAGCCTCAGCGACCAACCGTCGCAATTCGACTTCGTGGATTGGGCTATGCGAGGTAAAGACAAAATGAGCCTGGGGACATTCTTTCAAAATTGCGGGAATAGCCTTTGCCAGCAAATCAAAGCCCTTGCGGTATTTTAGCTGGCCTAGATACAGCACCAACGGCCCTTCCTGTCCAGCTAATTCCGGCGGCAGGCTTTCGGCGGCTTCTTGCAAGAACCAATCCGGGTCAATTGCGTTTGGGACGACTGCAATCCGGCTATCCTTTACCCCCAGCTTTAGGGCCACCGAGCGCCCGTGCTGCGAAAGGGCAATTACTTTATCCATCATCAAAAGCGGGCTATGGTTCAGGAAATTTTTCAGATGGCGCTTGGGCTTAAAGCTGTGTCGCAGGGCCATCAGCAGTTGGGGAGGGGTCAGAATCATTTCGTCATAGCGGGCGGGATTGGCAAATGGACGGTCTCGGTCTGCCACCAGATAGGGGTCGTGAAAAAAACCGTGGGGGGTCATAACTACCGGGATGCGCCGCAGTTTGCAGATAAGGGCGGTTTCAAAGGCGAATTGATTGGAGAGATGATGCAGATGCACCAGGTCGGGTTTTGGGCCAAACAACAAAGCGCGGGCCAGTTCCAGAGAGAACCACCCGCGCCGTTTGAACCGGCTAACTTCTACCCCGTCTATAGTTTCATGAGCCTGCCGGACAATATCTCTATCACCCCGGTAGGTAATCGCCGATACGATATGTCCGCGCCCGGTTAGTCCGCGAGCTTGCAAGCGTTCCGGCCAGCCTTTGAAGGTCGTAGTTATACCGTTGGTAGTAATTAGCAGTATCTTCAAAATGAGCTATCAGGAGCGGCGTGAGGTATTAGGACGAGCCAGATAGTACCACAGCCCGAACATAATTACCGCCGCCACCAACAGGCCGACTACCAACTCAAGCGGATTGCTCAGGGCGCTTCGCAAAGTATCGGCAAAGCCCTGTACCGCCCCATAGACCGCCGCACTCGTGTCCGAAAGCTGACCGGGCGATTGGGCCAGGGTAAATACCCCGACTGAGATAACCACTACCAACGCCGCCGCCATCGCCGAAAATCGCAAGACGTAAGCCGAGGTTGGTTTGAAGCTACGGGCGGGACGGGTCAGATTCGGGGCTAGGCTTGCGCGGGTCGCCGGAGTTGAAGCCTGAAAAGCAGTTGTGGTCGGTTTTGAGACCGAATTAGGGTCATTCTTGGTCAACAACACGCCGATTTGCTGGCGGATAATTACTTGCTGCATCACGACGCGGGTAAATTCAGGGCGAGGGGCTAATATTCGGTCAGTATGTAGCACGGTGGGCAGTTCTTCCAACAGACCCAGCCGCGCCCGACAGTTCGGGCAGGACGCAATATGGTCTTCCAGTAACCGGGATTGCCGGTTATCCAATTCCCCATCCAGATAGGGACTAATCGTCGCTTTCACCTCACGGCAGAACATAAGGAATCCCCTCTAACATCATTTTCGCTGGTATCATTTTATTTGGCATTAGTTTTAATTTCACGGCCTTTTTTAAATTTTAGCAAGTTCCGGGCTTTTGGCCCGGCTTCCAGTTCAGCATTATTTTCCTGACGGCGTTGGCGCTCCAACTCCTTTGCCAGCAATTCGCGGGCGCGGAACAGGCGGGTCTTGACCGTCGCCACCGAAAGCCCGGTAGCTTCGGCAATTTCGTCATACGACAAATCCTGCCAGTAACGCAGTACCGTTACACCGCGATATTTTTCGGGTAAAGTAGTCAACAACTCCCGGACTTCGTCGCGGGTTTCTCCGGTCAAAGCCCGTTCTTCGGGTTCGGGTAGGTCACTTTGCTTCCAAAAAGCAATCGTTTCCAGGTCTACGACTGGTTTGCGACGGCGCAGCATATCAATACAATAATGGCTGGCAATCGAGAGAATCCAGGTTGAAAAACGGCGGCCTGGCTGATAGCTGTGCAACTGAGTATAGGCCCGCACAAAAACTTCCTGCGCGGCATCCTCGGCCTCGGTCTGGTCGTGCAGCATCCGAGCGCACAAGTTATAGACTGCTACTTTGTAGCGATCAATCAATTCCGCAAAAGCTTCGGTATCGCCCGCCAGCACTCGCGATACAATCGCTTCTTCCTCGCGGTTGGTTTCAGCCTGAGCCGAAGTGATTTCTACAGGACGGCGGGTAGTAATTCCGGTAGAATTAAGAGTCGGGATATTATCCGCAACCGGCTTTACGCCTGAAAAAGGGCCGAATGCAGGCCGGACGGCCATTGCCCCACTGGTCACTTTAGCCTCCTCTTCCACCTCAGCAGTTTCAGCCGGGATGGATTCTTCGTAATCCAGACCGGAGGGCGCGGGTGAAAGGTTTGTGTTAGCCTCTGTTAAATTTGCCGGGAAACCGCCCGGTTCAGGCTCACTAAGCTGCGGTTGACTTTGGGCGCGATTCTGGTAATCCATCGCGTCACTATTTCCTTTCGCCTATCGCTTTGCTTGTGATAAAGCTGGTAAAGCGATAAGTGCTTGCGACTAGCTTAGTCAGCTAATCTTATTACGCAATTATAGCATAGAAGGTTTCAAAACTGCCGGAAAACTTTTTACCTCACATAATGCATAAAGCGTTCCAGTAGCCCAATCTGGTGGGCCTATTAAGTAGAACGAAATTTGCGGCTGGAAAATTAGATGTTTTCTGACCAGCCTTTGTTTCACTTATTTCACCAATTGAAAACGGAAACATCCCTGCTTTTCATATTGTCGGAGTAGCCTACAAGTGGGATAATTAGCCCACCACAACCAGGCTTTGACTTGTTCTATAACTATTTTAGCACTTTTATGTTAAAAATCTGTAATAATATTGTTAGACATGGCAAAAAAAGAGCAAATCACTAAAACTAATGCGATGCGGGCGCTGGATGCCCGCAAAATCAATTATCAGGTATTCACTTATTCCGCCGAGATTCATTCGGCTAAAGGCGCGGCGGAAGCCCTCGATGTGCCGGAGGAATGGCTGTGCAAAACTCTGGTGGTGCTACCCGAAAGCGGGCAGGGTCGTCCTCTCCTAGTCGTAGTTCCCGGCGATAAAGAACTTGATTTGAAGATATTGGGGAGCAGCGTCGGCGAAAAGAAATTAAGGATGGCAAGCCAGCGCGAGGCCGAAAGCCTGACCGGGCTATTAGTTGGCGGCATCTCGCCATTGGCCTTGCTCAACAAAAACTTTCGAGTGTTTATCGCTCAGGAAGCCCTCGAACTGGAAAAAATTTATCTTAATGGCGGGCAACGCGGCCTCAATCTAGCTCTCAGCCCGGCCGACTTAATGGCTGTGACTGGGGCGCAGCCGGTTAATATTGATTAAAGCAAGAAAGAGAAAAGTTTGTGAAAATAGTAGTCGTGGGCGGCGGGGTAGCCGGATTGGTCGGTGCGCGGGCCTTGTTGCGAAAAGGCCATGAGGTCGTATTGCTGGAAGGTAGCGACGGAGTCGGGGGGCGCGTCCGCAGCGATAAAGTTGACGGCTTCACCCTTGACCGGGGATTTCAGGTCTTGTTCAAGGCCTACCCTGCCGCCCAGCGCCAACTGGAATATAGTCGCCTGGATTTTCAGGCTTTTGAGCCGGGGGCATTAATCGCTCAAGATGAGCGTCGCCACGTTCTGAGCGACCCGTTTCGTGACCCTTCGACCTTGATGCCCTCGGTTCTGAGCGGAATTGTTTCCCTCAAAGACAAAATTCAAACTCTGCTTTTGGTCAATGAGCTATCCCGCAAACCGATTTCTGAAATTCTGGCGGGGTCGGACGAAACCACCGAGAGCTACCTGCGGCAGCGCGGTTTTTCGGACAAATATATCAATAACTTTATTCGGCCTTTCTATGGTGGGATTTTTCAGGATACCAGCCTGACTACCAGCGCCAAAGCATTCCAGTTCGATTTCAAGATGCTCAGTAACGGCCCAACAGTTGTACCAGCCGGAGGAATGGGCCAGATTAGTGAACAATTAGCCGAGGAGTTGCGGGCCAAAGGCTGCATCCGCTTGAATTCTAAAGTCGCCGAATTAGTCCGCGATGAGCAGGGGCGCTATAGTGGGGCGCGGCTGGAAAGTGGCGAAGTGGTTTCGGGCGAGGCCCTGGTAGTGGCGACGACGGCCCCGGAAGCCGCCCGCCTGACCGGACAAACAATGCCACCGGGCCAAAGCGGGACGGTCAATCTATATTTTGCGGGAACTGCCCCGCTTTACAAGGGTAAAAAGCTGGTCTTGAATTCCAACCTAAATCCGTTGGTCAATCTGGCGATGCAACTGACCAACGTCGCCCCGGAATATGCCCCACCCGGTCAGCATTTGCTTTCGACCAGCTTGGTCGGAAGTTTTGAAAATAGCGATGAGGAGCTTTACACCAAAGCCATGACCGACCTGTGCCGGATGTTCCGAGGCGATGCTCACGCTGAAATAGCCCTCACTGGCTACCGTCCTGTAGCGATTTATCGTATTCCGTATGGACAGTTCCCCCAGCCCCCCGGTATCCATCCAACTCTGCCCGACAACGATAGCGGCGAACCGGGCCTTTACTTCGCAGGTGAGTTCACTGAAGCCAGCAGCATCAATGCCGCCATGATTAGCGGCGAAAAGGCGGCGGAGCTTATCGAGAAACATCTCTAGGGGGATTTACGATTTACTCCCAAAGGGAGCGAGGCCGCGATTTACGATTAGGAAACTAAGCACTACCCAGAAAGGACTTTATGAGCCAGGACCGCCAGGATACCGTTAAAAGGACGAGCTTAGTCTTGCGGAAAAACTCACGATGTTGACCACCGAGCATTATAATCTGCAAGGGGCGCGGTCAGCTACCGTCAGCGAAGCCAATGGACGGGCCGGGCTTTATCTCAGCAGTATTTCGGGGGTACTGGTAGCACTAGGTTTTGTAGGTCAGGCTTCCAAAATGGGTGATACTTTTTATTTATTTGGCCTGGTTCTATTGCCGTCGCTCTTTTTTCTCGGTTTGGTCACGTTTTCGCGCCTTTTGGAAACCAGCGTCGAAGACTACCTTTATGCCATGGGTATCAACCGTATCCGTCATTTTTATATGGAGCAGATGCCCGACATGCATCAATACTTTATCCTCAAGGGGAACGATGATGGGATTACAGTACTTAATAATATGGGCGTTTTTTCTATGCGCGGTCAAACTTTGCTCTCGACATCGGGCTTGATTGGGGTAATCAACAGTGTGATTGGCGGAGTTTTCGCGGGGCTGGTCATTTCGGCCTTGTTTCAAGCTTCAGTCGTGATATGTGGACTCGTAGGATTGGTGGTGTTTGGGACAAGTGTGGTGAGCCATCAATATGTAAGCGGTCAAAGATGGCGCGATTTTTCCAGACACGTTCCCGCCGTTTTTCCCGGCCCCCAGGCCGATACTAAGAATATCAAACCTGACTAAAAAGTGACGGCATTTTAGTTATCCCAGCCCCACCCGGTATTCGTAGACCAAAGTGCCGCCCAGCCACCCGGCTACAACCAGTAATATCAGACACAGAATCCCCAGAAGCAGCGATAATTTATCGAGCGGCTGGATAGCAGGAACAGGTGGAGCGGCGATTTCAGTCTGCAAGCTACCTGCTATTGGCAACTTATCAAGTGGGGTTGGTGGTTCGCTATAATCGGGGGCGGGCAGAATTACGAAACGGCGGTATAGAAGAAAGCCATAAAGCGCCAGGAGCGACACCGCCGAAATAATGTGCAGCACTGCGATAACTATCCAACCCTCGCGGGCCAGATTTTTCGGCCCGGCCTGCATATCAAAAAGCCCGGTTACAACCGACAAGATTAATCCGGCATAACCCAAGCCTAGCGTGCCATTTACAAAGCCCTCAAAAGCCATTCGGCCCATTACGCTTTTAGCGACAGGTCGCAGCAGCCCAAATAGCAGGGCCAGCGTTCCAGCCAACAGCAATGCTATCGGAAAATGAATCAGCAAAGGATGGATGACCATAGTAATGTTATAAAGCCGCCTTCGAGTGGTAAAATTGATAAAATATTCCGCCAGCGTTTGACAGCGCCGCAATCGCCCGCTACACTCAAACTTCCAGGATTACCCAAACTCGCCCCCTATGAGTCGGTAACTTAGAACTCAAAACTCAAAACTCAAAACTCAAAATTCAAAACTATTAGAAAATGTTTGCGGAACAACTGACCCTCGACCAGATAGATACTAACGCCAGCATCGAGCAAATCGTGGCCGGATTTGTACCGCCGCCGCGTTTCGCCCATGTTTCTTTTGATAATTATCGGCCCGACCCGGCTCATTCCTCCCAGGCCAACGCCTTGCAACAACTTCGGAATTATGTCAGTGAACTAACCCCGGAAGACCGTCCCCGCGCTCGCTTTTTCGGGCGACGGCGACGGCAAGACCAACCAGAAGGGCCAAGCGGGATGTATCTGGATGGTGGATATGGGGTTGGCAAAACGCATCTGTTGGCCTCAGCCTATCAAGCCGCCCCTGCTCCTAAAGCCTATCTTTCCTTTCAGGAATTGGCCTATATCATCGGCTCGATGGGCATGCAGCCAAGCCTGACCGCCTTTGGCAAATATCGGCTGGTCTGTGTGGACGAATTCGAGCTGGACGATGTGGGTAATACTATGCTGGCGAAGACCTTTATTACCGGGTTGACCCAGGGCCAAACTCATATTATCACGACCTCGAACACCCTGCCCAGTGACCTGGGGCGAGGACGGTTTGCCGCCGAAGATTTCAGGCGTGAAATCGGGCAAATTGCCGCCGTCTTTGAAGTGCTGCGAATCGAGGGCGAGGACTATCGCCACCGTAGTTATAAGGCCGAAACCATGTCGCAGGGACTGGAAAGTGCGGCCCATTTACAGGAAGATTTCGCGGCCTGGCAACCTCAAGGGCGGGCTAAAATTTATGTCAAGTTCAAAGACCTGACCACGCTCCTATCAAAGTTACACCCGATTCGCTATAGCCGTCTACTCGCCCCGCTGGAAGCCTTATTTGTGGAAGGCTTGAACGAAATGGACGACCAGAACATTGCCCTGCGCTTTGTCCACCTGATAGATAAGCTCTACGACCAGGGAATTCATTTCGCGGCTTCAGCTCGATGCGACCTATCCGACCTGTTTTCGGCAGAATACCGCGACAAAGGTTATGCCAAGAAATACCGACGCTGCCTCTCCCGTCTCCACGAACTCCTGCAAGAGCAATAAATTTAGGACTTTCACTTGAAAGTGGCTCAAGCTCGGAAAAGTTATATCTTTGGAAAATTTACTGCGTAAATTTTCCAAAGATATAACCAAACCTGTTTTGAGGTATAGCAAGCTGGTTACTTACCTAAAAAGGTTTGCTTGAGCGAAAGTCCTAAAATTGAAGCTCATCCCGTTCAAACTTCCCAACTTCGCAAGAAAAGCTGCCAGTTTTTCTGGCGCTGGCGCTCATATTGGTCGGCGGGCAGGCCGAAGTCGGGGCGGCTAAAGCTGGCGGGTCGTTCCAGCACTCGCTCCAGATTGGTCAGGGCCTTGACCTTATAGCCCTTATCCTTGAAAGCAAAGGAGTAATCCAAATCGAGGGCATAAGGTAATCGGAAATGTTCATCCATAAAGCCTACCGTATCTATCAGGTTGCGCCGGAAACATAAAAACGAGCCTTCTACCGCTTCCAGTTCGATACTATTTGCTGGGGCTTGGCCTTGCTTGAGCAACAGGCTGGCGGGTGCGAAACCTTGTAATTCCGGGCCTTGCCGCAATAGTTCCAACGGATACGCCCCATAGAGGGCGGTTTCATCCTCGGTTTTCAGGCGCTCATACAGCTCTTGAAAGAGGTCGCCGGTCAGCTTGAGGCCCGCGTCCAGCAGCACCAACCAGCGTCCCCGCGCCTGGCGGAAAGCTACATTGCGCCCGGCGGCCTCTCCCAGATTTTGGCGGGTGTAGACTACCCGGAAATTGGCATAGCGGGCGGCAATCCCATCCAGGTAATCGGCAATCCCTTCGGCACTGTTCGTCTCGACGGCAATTACCTGAACCGAGCGGGGGCTGCGCGGAATATAATATAGCAAACTCTCGACTGTCGTCCGCAAAGCCGTCAGGCTATCATAGGCCACCAGACTAACCGTAAAATCAAACTGGTCCGGCTCGGCTAAATAAGAGCGCACCTCGCGGCTGGCCTGAATTCGCCGTCGCTCGGCCTCAACCCGGACTACCGTTTCCTGGCGCACCGGGCGGGTCGGTTTGGGCGCGGACGGGGCTTTGGGTTTGGGTTCGGGTAGTGGCAGACCGCTTTCCAGCCCAGATACCGGCTGCACCGCCGGTTTCTTGTTGGGTCTGGTGTAGACCGGTGGCGGCCCGACCTCGGCTATTTTGGGAACATTGGGCGAAATCACTCCCAAAACCTGACAAAATTCGCTCAAAAGACCATATTTGGTGGCAGCCGTCAGGTCGCTTTGCAACATCGTCCAGAGAATTGCCAGGGCGCGAGGGGTATTTAAATCATCGTAAAGCTGAAAATAAAAACGTTGCCGCCAGACTTTCAGACCGCTATCCAGAGCTTTTTGCCCCTGGGCTTCGCTTTCGAGCCGAGTGAGATACTCTTTCAGCCGACCCAGCGCGGCCCGCGCTCCTTCCAACGCGCCATCACTCCACTGCACCGGGCCGCTATGGGTCGCGCTATGCATCAAATAGCGGGCTTCGTCCAGGCTGTAAGGCTCAAGCTGGCCCGATGCGAGCGGCGCGGCAACTTCCAGCCACAGCCCTTTTTTGCCGGGGGGGGTTTCACTATCGGCGATAGCTACATCGCCTTCTGCCGGGTTTTCGACTACCCGAACTGAGCGTTTTTCCTGATTTAAGAGATTTAGCAATAGTTCGGCTACACAATAAATCCGCAATTTTGCTAAATCGGAAAATTGGGTTACTTCCAGGGCTGGGCCGCTTTTGTCGGGCCGCAATCCGGGCGGCAGCGGGAGATAGAGCCGCACCGGGTCGCGGTACGGCAGCTCTTCTTTTGCCATAGTTCGGCGGTTTAAAAGCTGTAAACTTTCAGCTGGTTTTTTCTGATTGGGCTTTGCCATCCACTCCCCCGGTTTCTTTAGTCTCTTTAGTCTCATCCAATGCGGCTATTTACTCGGAACGCACACGCTTGATTAATTGTCTAAAATCGGTCTGGTCTAGCACTGCCGCCGCAATCATTCCGCCGACCAGCCCCCAAAACGCCGAGCCAATTCCAATCACCTTAATATCGGACAGAGTTATCAAAAAGGCGAACAAAGCGCCCGTGCGGAACGCCCCGCCAAACGCTCCCTGAAAGGTCCCGACTAAAACACTCAACATCGCCAGCCCGCCCAACATGGGAATCATCGCTTTTTGCAGCACCACTCGTGGAATCGAGGCCGCTACTGGGGCGATTATCGCAAAACCTATCCACAGAAAGGCGCTGAAAGTCGCCCCCGAAAAGCGGCCCTCCGATGGCCCGGCTTCGTTAGAAGCCACTATCGCCACTGTTGGCCCGGCGATACAACACGAATGACCCCCAAAAATCAGATTTACCAGACTTCCAATTCCGGTAGCCAGGGTCAGAGTGCTGACCGGCGGCTGATAGCCCTGGCTCAACAAAACCGCGATGCCCTGTCCATTTTGAATGGCGACGACGGCGACTACCAAAGGCAAGGTTATTTCTATTATCGGCGAGATATTAAAGGTAGGCCAGAAGATTTGGGGAGTGGCGATAGCCGGTTGCAAGGCCGCCCAGTTGGTCGCCCCGGTCAGGGTGGACATAAGCAGAGCAACTACAATCGCCCCCAGAACCGGCGGACACACCCGCCCCAGGCGCGGCAGGGCCGTTAGAAGCAGATAGGCCGCAAAGGCTGGAATCGCAATCGCCGGGATTTCGACCAGGGCGATAATTGCGGCCCGTCCGTAAGGCATCAAGACTGCCGCGACCATGCCCAGCAATACCGGAGTTGGCAGCCATTTCATAAGCGAGCGGACAACCCCGCTCAAGCCCAGGCCAGCCAGCACCAGCCCGACCACTAAATAAGCCCCTAGCACATCGGTAAAAGGGTAACGCCCCAGCGCATCGGCGACCAGGACCGCTCCCGGAATTGACCAGGCCACCATTATCGGCTGCCGATAATACAACGAGAGAAAGAGCGTTCCCAGCCCGGCAAAAAAATAGACGCTGAAAATCCACGATACGGTGGTTTCAAACGGCAGATTGGCGCTATTGGCGGTAGATAGCAGGATAACCAGTGGCCCGGTTGCCGCAAAAAGAAACGAGGTAAATCCCAGGGCGGCGCGGGTGAAGGTAATTTCTCGCCGGAAAGCTTGCAGACTACCTTTAAGGCCCGGCCCTTGCTCTAAAATCAACTTTGCTTTACCCTTCCCGGTCATTGAGGGCGGCGACCCCCGGCAAGGTTTTGCCTTCCAGAAATTCGAGACTAGCCCCGCCGCCGGTGCTGATATGGTCAATTTGGTCGGCGAGACCGCTTTGCTCGACGGCTGCCACACTGTCTCCCCCGCCGATGATGGTCGTACCTTCGACCTCGGCCATGGCCTGAGCTACTGCCAGGGTGCCTCTGGCGAATGGAGCTAATTCAAAGACCCCCATTGGCCCATTCCAGATTACGGTTTTAGCGTCTTTCAAGATAGCCTTGTATTCTTCCGAGGTTTTTGGGCCAATATCCAGGATGCGCCAACCTGAAGTAACTTTGTCGGGGGCGGTAATTTCGGTCTTGGCTTCCGCCGAAAATGCGTCCGCCAGTAAAACATCCACCGGCAAGACCAGTTGGCCCGGTTTGGCGCGAGCTATCAAGTCGCGGGCCACTGCCAACTTATCATCTTCGACCAGCGAGTCGCCGATTTCAAAGCCCTGCGCCTTGAAAAAGGTGTTCGCCATGCCGCCTCCAATCAGCAGACGGTCAGTCTTGTTCAATAGATTCTCGATAACCCCGATTTTGTCAGACACCTTCGCCCCGCCCAATATCGCCACAAAAGGTCGCTCCGGGGCGCTCAGGGCTTTCCCCATGTAATCCAGCTCTTTTTGCATTAAAAAACCCGCCACCGCCGGTTGCAGATAGTGGGTCACGCCTTCGGTTGAGCTATGGGCGCGGTGGGCCGTCCCGAAAGCATCATTTACAAAAATTTCGCCCAGTTTAGCCAGATTTTGGGCCAACTCTGGGTCGTTCTTCTCATCGTCGGACTTGAATTTCTCGCTCTTTATATCCATTTTAGCCGGAAAGCGCACATTTTCCAGCAGCACTACCTCGCCCGGTTGGAGCGCCATCACCGCCGTTTCGACTGCCGCTCCCTGGCAATCGTCCAGTTTTTGCACCGATTTTCCCAGAAGTTCCGAAAGACGGGTCGCCACCGGGTCGAGCTTGAGTTTTGGGTCTGGCCCTTTGGGTCGCCCCAGGTGGCTCATCAGGATTAATTTTGCGCCGTGTTCCAAAAGATAGCGGATAGTCGGCAGAGCTGCCCGGATGCGAGTATCATCGGTCACAGCCCCGGTTTGCTTATCCAACGGTACGTTAAAATCCACCCGCGCCAGCACCCGTTTGCCTTTTACATCTACTTCTTCGATAGTTTTTTTATTCATTTTATCCCCTTTTATCCCGAATATTCTATTGATTTTAAACGTATTGTTTGTTACAATTAGCACAACCGACTGACTCGTCGGTTTTGTAAGGGTAGAGATAATGGAAAAGCAAGCCAAAAGTCAAATACGCAATAGCCGGATACTGGATGCCGCCCAAACTGTTTTCTCGCGCAAAGGTTACAAAGATGCCGCGATGGACGAGATTGCCAGCGAATCGCAGACCTCGAAGGGCGGGCTGTACTTCCATTTTCCGAACAAGCAGGCGATTTTCCTGGCTTTGCTGGAACAGATGGCGGCGATGTTGCGCTCGCGGGCCGAAAGCGCCATGCAAGCCGAGCCGGATATTCGCAAAAAAGGCGATGTGGCTCTGGCGACTATGCTGCGGACTTTTGCCGGACACCGTACTTTGACCCGCCTTTTTCTGGTCGAAGCCCTCGGCGCAGGCCGCGAGTTTAATGACCGGATGATGGAAATTCATAGCTCGTTCAGTCGTCTGATAAAAGATTATCTGGACGAGGCCGTATCCGGGGGTATTATAGCATCTTTGGATACCGACGTGGCAAGTACTGCCTGGTTCGGGGCGGTCAATCAGGTCGTCACTCGCTGGGTGTTGACCGGACAACCAGCCCAACTTGAGGACGCATACCCGGCCCTGCGGCAATTACTAAAGCAGGGAATTGGGCTTTCGGATAACTGATTTTTTATTAATCTGAAAAAGTAACCTGGAAAGAAGGCCACTAAAATGGCGATAGCGGTGAATTATCACACTGATATGCTGAAATTACACGATTGGATGGCGCGGGGAGTAGCCCAGGCCACCCGGCGAAACGGCCCGGTCTTGGTCAGCTACAGCTATCCGATTGGGGCGGTAGACCCGTTGGCTTTCTTTAGTCACGCTCAGGCTCTCGAACTGGCAGCTTTCTTCTGGGAGCGGGCCGAAGACCGTTTTGGTCTAGCCGGAGCTGGCACAGCCCACGTTTTTAACGGACAGAGCGCGAGCCGGTTTGAACAGCTTGAAAAAGACTGGCAGGCTATCTTAGCCACCGCGTTGGTTCACCGCGAAGGGATTGAGGCCGATTTATGGGCGATTGGGCCATCGCTGGTCGGGGGGTTCGCCTTTGATGCCGCCCGTGTCCCAAGTGGGCGCTGGCAGGGTTATCCCGATGGGCAGATGCGGCTACCCCAGGTGCAGCTTATCATCCGCGCCGATGGCAATTTTCTGACCCTAAATGCGTTGGTCGAACCTAGCACTGACCCAACCGTCACTGCCGAAAACCTGAGCCGTCTGGCCCGCCAGCTCTGTACCCCACCGACCCAGCCGCAAAATCTGCCAGCTTCGCCGTCTTCCGCCTTCCGCCTTCCGGCTTTAACCGACGTGCTTCCCGCCGAAGAATGGAAAGGTCTGGTCAGTCGGGCGGTAGACCGAATAAAGGCCGGGGCATTTCAAAAAGTGGTCTTGGCCCGCGAAGTGCGCTTGCAGGTCGAAAATCGGCTGGATGTGCCGCAAGCCCTGGCCCGGCTTCGCCAGAACTATCCCAGCGCGACCCTTTTTGCAGTAGCCCAGGACGGACGCTGCTTTTTGGCGGCGACCCCGGAGCGGCTAGTACGGCTCTACGAGGGCGAAGTGCGGACTATCGGGCTGGCGGGTTCTGCCCCACGCGGACAGACCGAAGCCGAAGACCGGCAACTAGGCCAGGAATTGCTCGATAGCTCCAAAAATCAGGAAGAACATGCGATTGTAGTACGGATGTTGCGGGCCGCCCTGAGCCAGGTTTGCAGCCACGTCTGGTCGGAGGAAGCGCCTCATTTGCTCAAGCTGTCGAATGTCCAGCATCTTTATACTCCGGTCTTGGGCCGTCTGGCGGAAGGGGTCAAAACCAGCGTCCTCAAGTTGGTCGAGCAACTCCACCCGACCCCGGCCCTCGGCGGCTATCCACGTGAGGAAACCCTGGCCTGGTTGCGCGGCAATGAGCAACTTGACCGGGGCTGGTACGCCGCCCCGGTCGGCTGGATAGATTGCCGAGGCGAAGGTGAATTTGTGGTGGCGATACGCTCGGCTTTGGTCGAGGGCAATACCGCCTATTTGTACGCCGGGTGCGGCATCGTGGCCGACTCGAATCCCGATAGCGAGTACGCCGAGTCCTGTCTCAAGCTCAAACCGATGCTGACCGCTTTGGGGGTTTAGAAATATTTTACAGGGATATACAGGATTAACAGGATATAAATTTAAAATCTGGGACTTTGGTTGATAGCAATAAAATTATGAATATGAGTAATATAAAAATAGAAAACCCGACTTATGCCTATGTCGCCGCTTTTGTGGATGAGTTGGCCCGGTCAGGGGTTCACAATGTAGTGATATGTCCAGGGTCGCGCTCGACCCCCCTGGCCTACGGGTTTGCGGCGAATCCGGCCCTCAAAATCTGGATGGAATATGACGAGCGTTCGGCGGGTTTTTTCGCGCTGGGCATGGCGAAGGCCAGCCAGCGCCCGGTAGCCCTGGTTTGCACCTCCGGGACGGCGGCGGCTAACTTTATGCCCGCCGTAGTCGAGGCCCATTATTCGCATATTCCCCTAATAGTATTGACAGCGGACCGTCCGCCCGAATTGCGCGACAATGGCGCACCCCAGGCGATTGACCAAAATCGGCTGTTTGGCTCTTATCCCAAGTGGTTCGCCGAAGCCGCCTTGCCCGAAGCCACTAACGACATGCTGCGCTACGCCCGGACTATCGCGGGGCGGGCCGCCGGAATCGCGCTTGCCAGCCCCGCCGGGCCGGTGCATCTCAACATGCCTTTCCGCGAACCACTGACCCCTGCTCCGATTCCAGGTCAGCCCTTGCCCCCCGAAAGCGAGCGCGACCCGGTAGCCTGGCAAGGTCGCCCCGCTAATCAGCCTTATGTAAAGCTGGAACAAGCGCCGCGCCGTTTGGTAGCTGGTGAGGTCAGAAAACTGGCGGGCGAATTGGCAAAATACGAGCGAGGTTTGATAATCTGTGGGCCGCAAGATAGCTTGTCGCTGGCGGAACCTCTGACCCAACTGGCGGAGATCTTAAACTTTCCAATACTTGCCGACCCGCTTTCGCAATTGCGGAGCGGGCCGCATGACCGAAGCCGGGTCATCTCTAATTATGATGCTTTTTTGCGAGATAGCCGATTTGCCAGTAGCGATGAATTCCAGCCCGAAATTGTAATCCGGTTTGGGGCGATGCCGACTGCCAAACCTCTTTTGCTCTTCTTGAAAAAATACCCCGATTGTCCTCAAATCGTGATTGACGGCGGCGATGGCTGGAACGAGCCGACCATGCTGGCGGAACGGATGATTCACGCTGAACCGGGGCAGCTTTGCCGGGACTTAGTGAGCGCACTAATTGGTTTTTCAGAGAATATAAGGCGGGCCGCAAGTTGGCGGGCAAGCTGGCAAGAAGTTTCGCAGCGCACTACGAAAGCTCTAGCCGAGGCAATGGACGAATTACCCCAGCTTTTTGAGGGCCGGGTGCTGGCAGAAATGGCGACCCTGCCCGAAAACGCGACCCTGTTTGTGGGTAATAGTATGCCAATCCGCGACCTGGACAGCTTTTTTGGCGGGAGCGATAAGCCGCTTAGAGTGCTGTGTAACCGGGGCGCAAACGGAATTGACGGGGTAGTATCCAGCGCCCTGGGAGTGGCGGCGGTCAGCTTTGGCCCGACGGTACTGGTTTTGGGCGACCTTTCGGCCTATCACGACCTCAACGGGTTGCTGGCCGCGAAATTACATCAACTGAATATTACGATTGTCATTCTGAACAATGACGGTGGCGGTATTTTTTCGTTTTTGCCCCAGGCTGGCTATCCCGACAATTTCGAGCAGCTTTTTGGCACGCCGCACGGCCTCGACTTTGAGCCAGTTGTGAAAATGTACGGTGGGAATTTCGAGCGAATTCAAGATTGGGCGGAATTTCAGTCCACTTTCCAGCGCAGTCTTAAAAGCGACGGTCTGCAAGTCATCGAAGTACCGACCAACCGGGCCAGCAATGTCACCTTGCACCGCCAGATGTGGGCCGCTGTTTATCAGGCTTTGGAACTGACGACAGTAGCCCGATGACCCGCTTTGCCGCTACGGGCTTGAACCTGAATGCTGACCTAACAGGTCAGGGCCGACCACTGGTTTTGCTTCATGGGTTTACCGGCAATAATGCGAGTTGGCAAGCCCAGCAAGCCGTCTTTTCGCCGTATTACCAGACAATTGCCCTTGAAATGCCCGGTCACGGCGACTCGGATGCCCCTTCTGACCCGGCTTGCTATTCGATGGAGCGGACAACGACGGCAATTGGGGCGGGGCTGGACGATTTGGATATTTCAAAAGCGGCAATACTGGGCTATTCGATGGGCGCAAGAATAGCCCTGGCTTTCGCCATCAGTCAGCCAGAGCGGGTCAGCGCCCTGATACTGGAAAGCGGGTCGCCCGGTCTGCCCACCGCCGAGGAACGCGCCGCCCGCCGACAGGCTGATAACGCTTTGGCGGACTTCATTGAGCAGGACGGCCTCGAAAAATTTGTCGAATATTGGGAGAATTTGCCGCTTTTCGCCAGTCAGCGCACTTTGCCTTCGGCGCTACAGCGCACTTTGCATCTGCAACGGTTGGCGAATCGCCCTATTGGATTGGCAAACAGCTTGCGGGGAGTCGGGACGGGCGCACAGCCCTCACTTTGGGAGCAGCTAAACGAGCTAAAGCTGCCGACCCTGTTGATAGTGGGCAAGCTAGATCCCAAATTCTGCCAGATTGCCCGCCAGATACAGCCCCAAATCGCAGCTTCTCACTTGGAAATTGTAGCGGGCGCAGGCCATACCGTTCATCTCGAACAGCCCGCCGAATTTAATCGGCTGGTACTACGGTTTTTGGCAGACGTGGGGGTCGGCAATTGAAATAGCCCGAAATAAATGCTTTTGGACTTGTCCTAGCGAGGACGGAGTTGGTTGGCGCTGTTGAGGACGTAATGCGTGAGGCAGTAGCGATAGGCCTGGTTGAACAACCAGTAGCGCCGCAGGGTAATCGGAATCCGATAAAGTTTCAGGCTTTTGATTGCACCCAGAGTGGCTTCGTAAAGAATCATCTTGCGCCATTCCAGGCCGCGTTTATCGCCCATCAGGGTCAGCTTGGCGGCTAATCCGCCGTTACCCCAGGCGTAGTTGCGCTGGTGCTTGACCAAAGTTGTCAGCCCGTAGCGATAGCCGTAGGTATGCTCAACTTCACTGCGCGGGGTGGTCAGCATCTTGATGCCAAGCGCCTCCAGCGCCAGTTTTAAAGCAGTATCTTCGCCCGCCGGGAATTCAGTGCCAGGGCCAAGATATTCGTCGAAACCGCCCGCTTGCTCAAAGACTTCGCGCCGGATGCCCAGATTTGCACCTATCCAATCCCAACCATCCGGGGCATGGCGGTGTGCGGCGATTGGGTCATAAATAACTTCTTCGGGTTCGACGTGTGGACAACTGGCAAAAATCTGCTTACTTTTTTTGGCAGGTTTGTGCAACGCCCCCCCAACCACTCCAATGGCAGGGTTAGTCTGGAAACAAGCGGCGATAGTTGCCAGCCAATCGGGGTATGCCCGGCAATCGTCGTCAATAAAGGCCAGGATTTCGCCAGTAGCGGCTTTCGTTCCGGCATTGCGGGCGCGAGTTGCCCCGCACTGTTCCAAATGTATATAATTTATCCGGGCATCTTTGGCCGAAAGTTGCTGGCCTAGTGGCGGCAAATCAGGGTCAGAACCTTGTCCCACAATCCAAAGCTCCCAATTTTGCCAGGATTGTTGGCAAATCGAAGTGACGGTAGTCTCAAGCGTAGTGGTACTAATCGAGGCCACAATTACCGATATTTTCATGGAGAATGCTACCTGTTTAACTTAAATGTAATGTTATGTGTAATCAATATGATAACCCAAATAGTTAGTCTATAATAAAATGTTTCTTGATGAGGATTTGAACTGGTTATCTTAAATTATTTTAACATAAAATTGGCGATTTGCAAGTGTTTCAAGCCAGAAATTGAATTTAATCATGCAAGCTAACGCAAAATTTCAACTGATTATTATCTCTGGCCCGCCCGCTACCGGCAAAACTACCATCGGGCAGCGGATAGCAGCGGAATTGAGCTGGCCTTTTCTGTATAAGGACGGTATCAAGGAAATCCTCTTTGATACCGTCGGCTACAGCGACCGAGAGTGGTCGAAAAAATTGAGTGACACAACTTACGAACTACTATTTTATTGCCTGGAAACCCATTTGCAAGGCCGTCACTCGCTAATTATCGAAGGCAACTTCCGGGCGGAACATAGCGCCCGTTTCGGGATACTAAAAGCGCGATATGGTTTTGAGCCATTCCAGCTTCAATGTTATGCTGAGGGGACGGTATTATATGACCGCTACCGCCAGCGCTGGGAAGCCGGGCAACGCCATCCCGGTCACGTAGACCCGCAAACTTATGACGAAATAAAGACGAGCTTGCTCAAGGGCCGGGCCAAACTGCTAGATATTGGCGGTACAATATACGAGCTGGACACCACCGATTTTGACAAGATTGACTATCCCGCAATAGTCGAAGCTATATCGGAGAAAAACAATGTTTATTTCTCATAACCCTGAAAATGTTTCACCCCCGGTAGGCGGCTACAGTCATGGCCTGGAAGTAGCGAAAGCCCGTAGATTTCTCTTTATCAGTGGGCAAATTCCAGAGCAACCTGACGGCAAAGTACCCGCCGATTTTAGCGGTCAATGTGAAGCGGTTTGGGGCAATATCGAAAATATTCTTGCCTCGGCTGGAATGGGAGTAGCGAATTTAGTCAAAGTGACAACCTTTTTGACCGATGCCAATCAGGTAGAGGCCAATGCTCGAATACGCCGAAAGCACTTAGGGGAGGTCAAACCAGCTTTAACCGTCATGATAGCTCAAACCTTAATACCTCAGTGGCTTTTGGAAATCGAGGCAATCGCCGCCGCAGAGGGTTAAATAAGGCAGACCGCTAAATAAAAAGGGTAACTATTCAGCCTTGTCATTCTGAGGGAAGCGAAGAATCTCTATCCTTCGCTTCCCTCAGAATGACAAATCCAAAGCTGGCTGAACCGTTACTAAAAAGGAGGAAATTATGGCATCAGTAGAGTGGCAGAAAGCTGCCGATTACGAAGATATAATTTACGAAAAGGCCGAGGGTATCGCCCGCATCACGATTAATCGGCCCGAAGTCCGCAACGCCTTCCGTCCCAAGACCGTTTCTGAGATGAAAGAAGCGTTTTTGGAGGCGCAGGACGATCCCAATATTGGGGTGGTATTGCTGACCGGAGCGGGCGACAAGGCTTTTTGCTCCGGCGGCGACCAGCGGGTACGCGGTCACGGCGGCTATGTGGGCGAAGATAAAGTACCGCGCCTGAATATTCTGGAAGTCCAGAAAATCATCAAGTTTATGCCAAAGCCGGTGATTGCGGTAGTGGCGGGCTACGCCATCGGGGGTGGACACGTCTTGCATCTGGTGTGTGACCTGACGATTGCTGCCGATAACGCTCGGTTCGGGCAGACCGGGCCGATGGTCGGCAGCTTCGATGCCGGGTATGGAGCGGCGTACATGGCGCGGGTGGTCGGACAGAAAAAGGCCCGCGAAATCTGGTTCTTGTGTCGCCAGTACGATGCTCAGGAAGCCCTCGATATGGGGTTGGTCAATACGGTTGTGCCGTTATCACAACTGGAAGAAGAGTCGATCAAGTGGGCCAAAGAGATTTTGGAAAAAAGCCCGATTGCCTTGCGTTTTCTAAAGGCCGCCTTTAATGTAGACACCGATGGACAGGCCGGACTGCAACAACTCGCCGGGGATGCGACTATGCTCTATTACATGAGCGAAGAAGGCAAGGAAGGCCAACGCGCCTACCTGGAAAAACGCAAGCCGGACTTTAAGAAGTTCCCTAGAATGCCTTAACCGGGGGAAATCTAAAATCGAAGATCTAAGGTTAGGGAGATTTTAGATTTTAGATTTTAGATTTTAGATTTTAGATTTTAGATTAATGAAAATCAAGCAAGTCGAGTGGCGGGCCTACCGGTTGCCGTTTGTCGGGCAGTTTAGCACTGCACAGGGCGAATTGGGAGCGCGGGAAGGCGTGATTATCAAGCTGGAGGCCGATAACGGTCTGTTCGGGTTGGGCGAGGCTGCGCCTTTGCCGGAATTCGGGGGCGGGACAGTTGCGGAGGTGCTGGCCCGACTAGATGCTATTTCCGCCGGTCTGCCGGGGATGAGCCTCGAAACCCTCGAAGCCCAAATAACCGAGTGGCTGGAATACCCCGAACCGGGCGTAACGGCCTTAGCTTGTGGCCTCGATATGGCGGCTTGCGACTTGCTGGCCCAAATCGAAGGTTTGCCGCTTGCGGCCTTTCTCTCCCCAACCACCAATTTTCAACCACCAATCGCGATTCCGGTAAACGCCACGATTGCCGCGCCCGACGATTTCCGGGCGGCTCAAGCGGCGGCTCAGGCGGTTAGCCAGGGTTTTGGCTGTATCAAACTCAAGGTGGGGATGGCAGCGACTGTCGGGCAGGAGATAGCACGGGTCGGGGCAGTCCGGGCTGCGATTGGCCCAGTGGTAAAGCTGCGACTGGACGCTAACGGGGCGTGGACGGCGGCGCGGGCCATCGAAATCTTGCGGGCGGTTGCCGAATTTGAGATTGAATTGGTCGAGCAACCCACCGTCCCCTATGACTTGAAGCGGCTGGCGCTTGTCCGTCAGGCGGTGACAATCCCGATTGCCGCCGAAGAGCCTGTCACTGGCCTGCCCGCCGCCCGCGCAATCATCCGGGCCGAGGCTGCCGATATTCTGGTAATCAAGCCGATGGTTGTCGGTGGATTGCGGGTCGGGCGGCAGATTATCGAACTGGCCCAGGCCGCCGGGCTTCAAGCATTTGTCACCACCACCCTCGATAGCGGAATAGCTATCGCCGGAGCGCTGCACCTCGCGGCTACCTTGTCCGAACCGCGTCGGCACTGCGGGCTGGCTACTGCCCAACTCTTGACCGACACCCTGGTACAAAATCTGCCGCCGGTTGTAAATGGGCAAATGGTCGTGCCTACTGCGCCCGGTTTAGGAGTTACTCTTACTCCTGCCGCAATTAATTTTGCTTAATAATTCTTGACTTATCGTTCCAGAATTGCTATAATCGAGCGGTGAGGTAAAGCAGGATATGGCAAGACCAAAGGAATTTGACCGTAATCGGGCGCTGGACAAAGCAATGCGGATCTTCTGGCGACAGGGCTACGAGGCTACTTCCATCCAGAATTTAGTGGATGGCATGGGCATCAACCGCCAGAGTATTTATGATACCTTCGGGGATAAGCAAGCCCTGTTCGTGGAAGCTCTTTCGTACTACGAGCAACTTGAGGGAGCTCAGATACTCCAAGCTTTGGAACAACCCGGTTCGGTTAAAGCCGCGATACGACAAGTATTCCAACTGGTGCTGGACAAAGTACCGGAAGAACGGGAGCTAGGCTGCCTGATGGTCAATAGTACCCTGGAATTGGTCGGGCTGGATACTAAACTCGCGGCGGTTGTCACCGATAATCTCAAAAATAGCGAAGGGCTTTTTTACCGGACTTTAGTCCGCGCTCAAGAACAGGGCGAATTAGCAACCGACCGCGACCTTACAGCTCTGGCTCGATTTCTAGCCAGTAGTCTGCGGGGTTTACGGGTCAGTAGTAAAGCCGTTAAAGACCTGAAAGCTCTGCAAGATATTGTAGATGTAACCCTTAGCGTGCTTGATTAATTTTTTTTACCGATGTTTTGGAATTATCGTTCCAGAATTATAGTAATTTTACAACTTTGAGAAAGGATAATTTTTTAAGATGGCTAAACTAAGCGGAAAAGTAGCCCTGGTAACGGGGGGGAATAGCGGAATTGGGCTGGCAACTGCCGCCGAATTCAAGGCACAAGGCGCAAAAGTAGTGATTAGCGGGCGCGACGCAATCGCCCTCAAAAAGGCCGCCGAGGAATTAGGCGACGGGGTGCTATCAGTTCAGGCCGACGTAACCAGGCTTGAGGATTTGAAGCAGCTCTTTGAGACGACCCAGGCCGAGTTTGGCCCGCTAGATGTACTGTTTGTGAATGCCGGAATTGCCCGGATGGGTAATATCGAAGCTGTCACCCCGGAGGTTTTTGACGAAGTGATGAACACCAACTTCAAAGGCGTTTTCTTCACCATCCAGCAAGCCCTACCCTACCTCAACCCAAATGCTTCAATTATTCTTAACGGTTCGGTGAATGCCCACGTCGGTTTTGCCGGAGCGTCGGTTTATTCCGCCAGCAAAGCGGCGGTTCACTCGTTGGCCCGAACTCTCACCCCGGAATTGATTGAGCGGGGTATTCGGATTAACACCATCAACATTGGCCCAATTGAAACTCCGCTATATGGCAAGCTAGGTTTGCCCCAGGATATGCTGCAAGGTTTTGCCGGGGCGGTAGTGGGGAAATTAGCCGTAAAGCGCTTTGGCAGACCCGAAGAAGTAGCCAAAGTCGCCGCTTTCCTGGCCTCGGATGACTCGTCTTTTGTGGTAGGTGCAGAGATTACCACCGACGGTGGTCTATTGGTAAATTCGCTGTAAGCCGCGAAGCTGAGAAATTAACAGGGATAAACAGGATTTACAGGATAAGTTTCGAGTTTTGAATTTCCTAATCGTAAATCCTGTTTATCCCTGTAAAATATGCTTTAGATGAGGGTTTAATCTTCGCCGGGGAAAGTAAGACCTTTGCCATAAAAATATTTGCGGGCGCGGAGAAACTGCCCGACCCGGCAAGCTCGTAACAGCAGAAAACCACCGCCCAACCCGACCATAATCCCAAGAATTCCCGCCGCAAAGTTCCCGTGTGTCAGGTTGATGCCGGTAAACATCACCAAATTCATGAGATAAAGCGCCACCGGGATAAAATTATAGCGCAAAGCGGCTTTGGGTTGTGAGATTCGGGAATGACCTTCGCCCATGATATAAGCCAGCACCGTCACCAGAGCCAGACTGATGACCGCCCAGGCGATAAAATTGGAGGTCGGCACCCCATAATAAGTCCCACCATCAAACCAGGTCCAATAGCGTTGAATATGCACCGCTACCGGCTCCATCAATAAATC
Organism: Chloroflexia bacterium; assembly: GCA_038245615.1. Lineage (GTDB taxonomy): Bacteria > Chloroflexota > Chloroflexia > Chloroheliales > Chloroheliaceae > 54-19. Next base: position 35,989 of record JBBRSG010000056.1, read on the forward strand.
GCTTAACAGGGCAAGGCTGGCGCTCATCACAATCAGAGTCCATTGACCGCGCTGAGGCCATAAGCGCTCCATCAAAAAGCGCACCGTGAAGAACGAGGCCAGAATTATCATCAGCCAAGCAAACATTATCCCAATCGGGACTGCCAGCAGTTTGGGGGAAAGGGCATTAGTATACTCGTACTGCCCAAATGGAAAGCCAGTTGCCACTCCCAGGGCCTCGACCAGAAACGCCCCGACTAGCATTGTGACTGCCCCGAAAAGGCCGCGCCGCAAGCCGTAGTTGATAACGACCCAGCCAGTCGCCACCAGCCCTTCCAGTACTAGCATCAGGCTTGCCATCCATTCCATGCCCGCCGGAACCCCATCGGTCAAAAGCAAAAAAAGCGAGGATGGATAGATATAGCAGTAAATTGCAAAAGCGGTAAATAAAATAAACCGGGGGACTTTACGAGCTTTTTGGGGATGCACTTGAATAAATATCCTCTCTGCTTTTCTCTGTAACTCAGTTTTGCGCCAATATAGAGCATCTTAATCCGGGGAAAGTGGGTGGGCTATCATATATCTGTATCTAGTAATATACGTACTTAAACTCAAACCCGGATTGTGATATTAAGGGCTATTATAATCGTTCTGAAAGAAGAGTAATGCTTGCTTCGGGGAAAGAATGGGTGAAGATTAGCGTTTCAGAAAGCGGCGGGTCACAGCCTGTAATTCTTCAATTTTGAGCAGATAGGCCGTCCCAAAGTAGACTGCGCCCCCGAAACCAATCAGCACAATGCTCAGAGCCAATACCACCAGCTTATTGCCACTGGCGAGCGGCTCTTGCAGCACCTTTATCGCAATAAAAAGGGCTAGGCCCATTGCATCCGCCGCCGCGACAATCTTAAGGATAGCTAACGGTAAATGGCGCTGCGGCCCTGGCTCAAATGGGCCTATCGCCCGCCGCAAGAACCAATACAGCAAAATCATTTCGATGGTGGTACTCAGGGCCAGCGCCAGGGCCAACCCGCCCTGAAAGAGCGACCCGACCAGGAGCAAACTCAAACCGAAATTGGAAGCTACGCAAACCAGGGCAATAATTACCGGGGTGCGGCTATCTTGCAGCGCGTAAAAAGCGCGAGTCAGAATTTCGACCACTCCATAAGATACAAGCCCAAAGCTAAAGAAAAATAGTGCTTGACTGACCAACCCGGTGCTATTCTGGTCGAAGCGCCCGCTCTGTAACAGGGCTTCGACAATCGGCTTTGCCAATAGCCCCAGCCCGATAGCCGCCGGTAGCACCAAAAAGATTATCTGGCGCAGGGCCGTCACTAACAGCCGTTTCATCCCAGCCATATCGTTTTCACCCAACAGGCGGGCCATACTCGGAAAGAAAACATTTGCCAGACTGACCGCAAAGATACCGTGCGGCAGCATAAAAAGCTGATAGGCATACTCAAAAGCCGCCACCCGGTTTGGCCCATTCGCCAGCCCCGACCCCAGGTTGGTCGCCACAAAAAAATTGACCTGGAAAGCGGCCTGTCCCAAGAGGCGCGGTATTAGGGCTTTCAAGACCTGGGCCGCTCCCGGTGCGGCAAGGTCGAGGCTGGGTCGCCAATAAAACCCCAGCTTAATCAATGCGGGCAGTTGGATAATAAAATACAAAAAAGCTCCCACCAACACGCCCGCCGCCACCCCATAAATGCCGAATGGCCCGACCAAAAAGAGCGCCCCGCCAATAATCGAGAGATTATAGATTATCGGAGCCAGCGAGGGCCAAAAGACTTTATCACTACCATACAGCAGCGCCCAGGCGATACCGCCTAAACCCAGGTAAAACGGCTGTAACAGCAACATGCGGCTAAGATTCACGGTCAGTTCTTGCAGATGGGGCGGGTAGCTGGGGGCTAAAAACACCCCCACGATGAAGGGGGCGAAAATCCAGGCAAGGGCCGCACTTATCGTCAAGGCTACCAGCGCAGTATTGACCACCGCGTTAGATAATCGCCAGGCTTTGTCGTCCTCTTTTTGGCCCAAAAAGCGGCTGAATACCGGGATAAGCGACGAGCCAAGCGCCCCACCGACTATCAAGAGCCACAAGGTGTCGGGAATCCGAAAAGCCGCCTTGTATGCCCCGTATTCGTCGGACGTGCCAAACTGGTTCGCCAGCACGATTTCGCGGACAATCCCCAGCAGCCGACTGGCGAGGGTCGCGGTCATCACCAGCAGGGCGTTTCGGAACAGGCGCGGGCGTTTCGACACCTCCAAGCCAGCGGAAGCAGCTAATCCAGCAGTGTTATCGGGGGTTTGGTTAGGAGAAACTGGTTCTATATTCTTCACGGGCGCAATTGTATCACATTTCTCGACGTATTTAATCAGGGCTTATAATTTTAGGACTTTCGCTGGCAAATGGCCTTAACCCAGAAAAAGTTATATTTGAAAGATTTACTGCGTAAATCTTTCAAATATAACCAAACTCAGTTTTGGAGTTTAGCACGATTTCCTCAAATCAGAAAATGGTTTAAGCGAAAGTCCTAAATGTGGTAATATATCCCGGTCAATTGAGGTTAGAAAGCTGGGGGATGTGATTTTGGAAGAATTAGAGCCGCTTTGCCGCCAGGTTTGGGGCGCGTATGAATATTTGCGTGATAACGATATTAGCGAGTCGGGGACGAGCCGCCGTTTGCGGGTCGGAAACGCCGCCCCCATCCTGAGCCGTTTGCAGGAAGAAATCGCCGAACTTCGGGGAGTGGTCGAAGGCACGCACATTCATGAAGGCTTCGACCAGGATATTATTTTGGAAGGTTACGAAGTCTGGTACTGGGCGGTTAGTCTGGCGGTAACTTCGCGGATAGACTACAAATGGCTGAGGCCGCATCAGGGCTTTTGGGCCGGGTTTACTGCGGTCCCCATCGAGCGAACCGCTTTACTGCCAATTTTTGATAAAGTCAGCCAGAAGATGTTCCGCCCGATGGATTGTGATGACGAACTGGAAAGCCTGGCGGAAGTTTTCTGGCTAGTCGGGCGGGCTTGTAGCCTCAATGGTACTTCCCC
>JBBRSG010000057.1:0-38902 GCA_038245615.1 Chloroflexia bacterium
GACCTGCTGGGAGCCACACCCCGGCGTGGCAAGTTCTGGTCGGCCAGTACCGTCTACTGGATCAGGACAAACCCGTTTTATGCGGGTAAGGTCAGCTATGGCAGGCTAACCACTATGCGAGGTAAGGTCAAACGCCAGTTCGACCAAAGCGAAATTATTCTGGCCGATCACGCCTGTTCCAGCCAGTGCGAACACCCCTGGACGTGGGAAGAGTTTCAGGAAATTCAAATCAGACGCACCAGCCGGGCCGGTCGCAAACCCCGGCCCCGCCACGACTCGCCTCACCCGCTGGGCGGATTGCTCAAATGTACCTATTGCGGCTACGGTATGGTTTATACCATAACTTCCTACCGTAAAATCCCCTATTATATTTGTGCCGCTCACATGAGTAACCCTAACGCTTGCACTAAAAACCGGGCACCCGCTAACGCCCTGCTGGCAAAGCTCTGGGAGCATATTGACGAACTGGCCCAGAAAGCGGCGACCAACCCCGACGAATATTACGACCGCCTGAAAAACTCATCCGGGGCCGGGCGGGTAGAGCAAATCGGCTTGCAACTGGCCGAACTGGAAAAACGCCGCTGTGACATGGAAAAAGGCCGCACGGAGCTTGACGAAATGTTAGTTGAGCGTACAATGAAACGGGGGAAATACCTCGAACTGACCAGCCTCCTGGAAGATAAGCTGCAAAAGCTGGCCGGGCAACGGGAGCAACTCGTAACCGAACTGAACTCTTTAGAGGCCCGTTACCAGAGATTGCACGAATGGAAGGGATTCTTATCGGAATGGGAGTCGCTCAAGACACAGGTATCCCAGCCTCTTAGCGAGTGGCCCACCGAACTACCCCGGCTGGTAAAGCAACGCCTGGGCAGCGTATTTAGCAAGCTGACGGTAAAGGGTCAGTACGACCGGGCCAGCCGTGAGTGGAAGCTCGAACTGGAAACTTTTTATCAATAAAAGAAAAGGCTAAATAATTAGTCCATAACTAATATTTAGGGTAAAAGGTTAAGTAATTTGTGCGAATAGTAGGTATCAGCGAATTACTGAAACGGGCGCAAGAATTTATCGGGCGTGACCGGGCTTGGGCCGAAGTGCTGGGCGAAGAACGGCGCGGTACGCTGACGCTCTATGAATATGTCGTGCCGGACGGCTCAGAGGGCTGGCAGGGTTATTATGCGCCCTGGGCGCGGGTCAGCCCGGTGGATAGCAGCACCAGCCTGTTTGTATTGTCATATTACCGCGATAACAAGAAGTGGCAGGATTTGGAAGTGGCTGGACACCTCGAAGATTGTCTGCAAGCCATCAAAGAAAATGTGTACGGGGTGTTTTTTAAAACCACTAAAAGCCAGAAATGATAAAATGGGTTCTAAAGCAGCCCTATCGCAAAATGCCTCTATCAAATAAATTGCCACCAAACCGACGAAAGGAAAGGCTACTCAGATGAAATTTATTGCTAATATAGATGCCAGCAAAGATGACCTCAAGATTATTTTACAAGTCATCCGCGACAATATGGACTATGCCGAGCCTAACGATATTTTCCGCCTCTATATGCGCGATAACGAAGCAGGCGGCATAGTAGTCGAGGAACATTACGACGAAAACGAGAATCTGGTCGAGCGGCGGGAACACTGAGTGGGAAGGACTGAGGACTGAGGACTGAGAGAGGGTCAGGGGCTAGGGGAAAGCCCTGAGGGATGAGTTTTCCGGCCCCCGGCCTCTGTCCCCTATCCCCAGATTAAAAACTATGCGCCTGATAAAACGCTATTCTAATCGCAAACTGTACGACACTGCCACCCGGACATATATCACGCTGGATGGGATTGCGGCCCTGGTACAAGATGGGGCTGAAATCAAAGTGGTGGACAACGATACCGAGGAAGACCTGACGACGGTCATTCTGAGCCAGCTTTTGCTGGAGCGGGAGAGGGCGCGGCGGTCACTTTCTTCGGGTTTGCTGTCAGGTCTGTTACGGAGCGGCGAGAATATCGGGCGCAATCTGTCGAGCTTGACCCGACCTTTGCCACTAAATTCAGGCGGGCTGGTGGCGATGCTGGAACACGAAATCGAGCGCAGCCTGAAATTTTGGCTGGAATTGGGCAAGGGCAGCGAAGAAGAAGTTTTAAGAGCGATTGAAGGGGTAATCGAAAAAAGGCGCAAGGCCCAGATTTCCGAGCCTGTACCCAAAGCCAAACGCCTCCCGGCCCCCGGTTTGGGTATTTTGCGGCGGCGCAGCCTCGATGATTTTGAGGACTGGAATGAGGAAAATGAGCCTGAAACCGGGCCGAAGCCGGTCAAAGCCGCCCGAAAGAATCAGGCCAGCCGTATCCCGATAACGATCGCTTCCGATTCTGACGACGAGCATAACGACCATCAGGAAGAGATTGAGGCCCTCGGTCTCCGCGCTCGCCAACTATTAAAAGAGCTTGCCGAAATCCGCGACAAGCTGGAAGGATTGGAGGCCGATCAGGTTCAGTAATGTTTTCGCTGAACCAATAATAGAATAGGGCGATGACTGAGTACGGGGAAAACCTCTGTTACCAGCATTTATTATTTTGTATCAGGCTGATAAGTGAGTGCTATGGCACCTGAGCTATACTTCTTTGTCTTTATTAGTTTCAGGGGCTTAGTATTCCCCTCACTAAAGAACCGCCTTCCACTTCCCACCACAATCGGATAGACCATGAGATGATATTCATCAATAAGTTCAAGCTGCATCAGCGAGTGTACCAGCTTACCGCTGCCGGTAATTGAGATGTCCTTGCCATCCTGCTGCTTAAGCCGGAATATTTCCTCGGTTAAGTCTCCCCTGATAAGGGTTGAATTGTTCCATTCGACCTTTTCCAGGGTGTTAGAGACGATGTACTTAGACACACTGTTCAACTTGTTTGCAATTCCAAAATCGCTATCATCCTGGGTAGGCCAGTAAGCCGCGAATTCTTCATAGGTTATTCTCCCCAGCAACAAGGCATCAAAGGTAGAGAGTTGCGCTTTGCTGTCATCATCCATGTCGGGGCTGTTGTAGGGGAAGAGCCACTTAGCTGGTGCTTCCATAACGCCATCCAGGGATAGAGCCTCCGTTACTACTAATTTTCGCATTTGGACTGTCCTTTCAATAGTTTCTGAACCAACTTTACATCGGCGGCAAAAGCTCGAAATAGCGTTTGACCAGGGCCGTAGCCTCCAAAATTTCTAAACGCTCCGCCGAAATAAACCGCCAGAGGAATGGTAACGACCTAAGTGGACTTGTTATTTAGCTTTCAGGCCGGTTCAAAGCCGTTTTCCTCGCACCAAAGTTCAAAAGCCCCCTGTATTGAGTCGGCTTCCAGTACCACCCGGTCTTTCTCGCCATTGCTAATTTCCCAGGCAACCTGAAAAATATCGCCCTCGCTGGTAATGACGACGGTGGCTTCATCCTGGCTGCCATCCTCATAAACGCAGACCGCTTTGAATGTTTGTCGCATTAGCTTCTCCTTTGGGATTGGTCAGTGGTCAGTGGTCAGTGGTCAGTGGTCAGTGGTCAGAGAAATACAGAGTTGAGAGTTAGGAAAATCCGGCTAGTAATTTGGCAGTTTAACTCACAACTCACAACTCACAACTTTCTTACTGACCACTGACCACTGCTCTAATAATTCAGGGCTTGCTCCAAATCCTCGATGATGTCGGCTACGTCTTCGACCCCGACAGACAGGCGCAACAGCCCATCGCCGATGCCGACTGCCAGACGTTGCTCACGCGGCAAGGTGCGGTGGGAACTGGTGGCAGGATGAGAAATTGTGGTGGTGACATCCGCCAGACTCGGCACAACCGGAATATTCCGCAGAGTTCGCACGAACTGACGGGCCGCTGGCTCGCCGCCGCTCACTTCAAACGAGAGCATGCCGCCATACAGACCTTCCGGCATTAGCTTGCGGGCCAAATCGTATTGCGGGTGCGAAACCAGACCGGGATAATTCACGCGAGTGATGCGCGGCTGACTTTCTAGCCACTCGGCGACGATTTGGGCGTTGCGGCTGTGGGCGGTCATCCGCAAAGGCAGGGTCTTGAGGCTGCGGACGTTCAGCCAGGCATCAAACGGCGACTGGGTGAGACCCATCAGCTTGCCGTACATGTGAGCGTTTTCCACAATATCGCGTCGTCCGGCGATAATTCCGCCCAGCGCGTCGCTATGCCCGCCGATATATTTGGTGGTGGCGTGCAGTACAATATCCACTCCCCATTCCACCGGACGGCAGATAATCGGGGTGCTAAAAGTCGCGTCCACAAAGCTATAAAGCCCCAATTCGCGGGCCAGCTTTGCAATCGCTTCCAGGTCGGTAACTTGTAACAGGGGATTGGTGAGGGTTTCAAAATACAGCACCCGGCTAGTAGGGCGCATTGCGGCCCGTACCGCATCCGGGTCGGAAGTATTGACCAGAGTGGTCTCGATGCCGAAGCGCGGTAATTGCTCGGTGAACAGGGCATAGCTGCCGCCATAAATTTTCTCGTCGGCAATAATGTGGTCGCCGCTCTTGAGGACGGCGCTGAGGGCCGCAAAAACCGCGCCCATGCCGCTTCCGGCGGTAGTCGCCGCCTCGGCGCTTTCCAACCGAGCCATCGCTTCCCCAAAAGCTACCCCGTTGGGCGAGGAATAGCGGTAGTACATCCAACCATCGTCGGGGTGGTCAACCACAAATTCCTGCGCCTCGATACTATCGAAAGCGTGGGCGGTAGTCTGGTAAAGCGGCTGAGATACCGGGCGGCTGCCGCTGCGGTCAGCGATTTCCCCGGCGTGAACCGCTTCCGTCGCTGGACGACGGGCGTTGGTAAGCTTGCGCTCTTCAATTTCTTCTATCATACGGGCAACTCCTCTTTTAAATAAAGTTTGTCTGGAATTGCCGTATGTTATCACAAAGCCGAACCCACTTGCAAAAAGGAGCGTTGGGAAGCGAGGTTGGATGTCATGGAATTTTCGATTTTTGGTCGTAGTCTTCAGGCTACCTATTTGAAGAATCAGAAAAGGTCGCACCCTACCACCGATTTGCGGTAGGATGCGACCCTTTCTGTTCGCCCAGGTTACATTGTTACTTACGGTTTACCCCCAAAGGAAGCAAGACCGATAGTAGAGAAATCAAACCTCAGCAATGTATTTCCCCGTCATCCCGCTATTACAACGAAGTCGCGTCCGGGTTCTGATTTTCGGGGACTTCGGTGAAGCCGCCGTCAGTTTCCGGCTTGGACTCGGCCTGGGCGGGAGCGGTCTCTTTGTAGCGAGCGCGTTCGGCCTTTAGTTGCTCAAGGCGCTGCTTGACCTGCTCCTGACGCTCGCCCAGTTTGGCCTGGAAGCGTTCCAGCCGCTCAATCATAAAATCGAGCGCTTCGGACGGGGAGTAACCCCAGCCGTGACCTGGACCTCGGCCTTCACCGCGCCCGTGCCAACCGCGTGGCCCTGGGCCACCCCAGCCGCGACCGGGGCCACGACCTGGGCCGCGCTCATAACCGCGCTCGAACCCGGCTTCCGGCCCGTGTTCAAAATCCATTTCTGGCCCTTGAGGGCCGCGTCCGTACCATTCTTGCGGGCCACCAAAGCCCCGCCCGTAACCGCCACGTCCGTACCAGCCTTGTGGCCCGCCGAAACCGCGACCAAAGCCGCGTCCGAAACCACGTCCAAACCACATCTGCGGGCCAAAGCCCCTACCTGGGCCACGCCCATAGTTGCCCTCCTGGGGCTGTTGCTCACTACCGGGGCCGGGATGTCCGTGTCCGTGACCATGCCCGTGCTGACCGGGGTGCGCTTCTTCTTCTTGATAAAATCTTCGATAGCCTCTCATTATAAATTTCCTTTCATAAAACAAGCCCTTGTTCTCATATTTAAGACCTAAATCGGGTTGTTGTCCTCGGTGAAGGTCGTCGGGTCGGCGGGAATTGGGGTATCCGGGCCGAAGACCCGATGGTATTCGGTCAGGAAGCGATTGATAACCAGGGTACGTTGTTCCAGCGCCCCGGCCCATTGCTGTAAAAGCTCCTGGCCCTGGGGCGAGATGCGGTAAACCCGCTTATTTGGCCCTGGTCCTGGTTCGCTCCAGGCCGATACCACCATGCCTTCCATTTCCATCCGGCGCAGGGTGCGGTACAGGTTTCCCACATCCACATCCCCGCCCAAAAGTTGCCGCCGACTGAGTTCTTCCATCAGGCTGTAGCCATGTTGCGGCCCATCCGCCAGCAGCAACAGCAAGCAGGGTTGTAAAAATCCCCAGATGGGCGGTTGCATAAACCATCCGCCGCGCTTGCCGCCTCTGTGCCAGGGCGGGCCACCTCCAAAACCATGATGCAAAGTCTGCCTCCACTCTTTTTCTAAAAACTGTGACTTACCGGCACTTGTTATATGTGTTCGGTATATGTCACAGTCATATAGTACAAGCTTATCTTAGACCTGTCAATAGGTCTTGTGTTAGTTATATGTTAGAGTCATATAACGTTTCGTGACATTGATTGTTCAGCAGTTCCCATACTTGCGTAATGGCTTCGGTGAGCCACCATTCCCAGAATTCCCTTAGAGTTTCTGGCTCGCATATTAGCTTATCGTTATTTTCGCAGGCCCATAAGCTTCTCGTAGTGCATAGTAAGCCGAGTTAGCTGCTATTATCATGCCTACGAAGCCACTCTAATTTTGGTAGCGCCCTCTTGTAGGCTAAAATAGCAAGTGCAGATGCAGATTGTGCGCGTACAGTGGCATCAGCATCATCTAAAGCTTTATTAAGAGGTTTAACAGCCCATTTAAGCTGGGCCTCACCGAGAAAGTAGGCAGCAAAAGAGCGTGCTTTAGGATTTTTACTTTTGCTAAGGGCCAAAACCTGAAAGGGAAAAAGAAGAACATCCTGAACTCACATGAGGAAAACCAATAACTTTAAAGCATATTATCACCTTCAAATTTATACCCTAACTGAAAGTGTTTACATTAGACTATAGCAACCTTTCGCCGAACTTTAATCAAAATCTGGTACTAACTTCCGGCGGCGTAAATCTGGCGGTACATGAAGTAGTTGGTGTAGATAATCTGGACGTAGCTGCGAGTTTCGGGGTAATCTATGTTTTCGAGCCAGCCGTCAAAGTTTTTGTCGGAGGAGGCGGTTTTATTCCAGCGATAGACGTTGCCCGCCCCTCCATTATAAGCCGCCAACGCCTGATAGGGATTGCCATCGAAGTCTTTGAGCCGGGCCGCCAGATAATACGAGCCGAACTCAATCGCGGTGTAGGGGCGTAATAAATCGTCTACCTTAAAGCCCGGTTTGTCGAGATTGGCAGCGATAGCCTTGCCGGTGTCGGGCATTACCTGGGCCATGCCTCGCGCTCCGGCACTACTGACCGCGGTAGGGTCAAAGACGCTTTCCTGGCGCAGCAGCGAAGCCATCAGCAACGGGTCAAAATCGTGGCGACGGCTCTGCTCCAAAATAAGCGGCTGGAACGGTAGCGGATAAATCAGCTTGTGCAAGAGTCGAGGTAGCCCAACCGAGGTCGCCGCCGGAGTCTTTTGGACATATAGCGCCAGCACCCGCCGGGCCGCCGCCACCGAATAATAATACTGGCCTTGCTCACTCAGGCTTAGGGATATGTAGTATAGTTCTAGCAGACTATCGTTGAAGCGTTCCACCAACTCGCGGGCCTCGCGCTCGCCTTGTTCCTCGCGGTCTACCGTCCGTAGTTCGGCAATCCGCTTGAGGGCCGGGTCATTTTGCACTTTCTGGCGCACCGCCTCCAACCCATTGGGGGTAGCGGTAGGAGTGGACGCAGCGACCGGCGGGACGATAGCCCAGCCCGTCAGCCAGCTATCCATGGCCTTGCGGTCACGCTCCAACTCAGCCGCAAAAGCCGCCGCGCTATAGACTGCCGGATGGGTGGTCGGGTTCGAGCGCGGCGGCTGATTCGGATCATAACTATCGGTCAGGCGCTCGCCCGCCCGCACCGCATAAAAATCGGCGATAGGGTCGGTGATAGCTTTCTGAAAAGCAGCGCGGGCAGCCGGGGCATTGTTTTTGACCTGAAAAGCCCGGCCCAACTCGTAAAAAGCCTGGGCGCGACGGTTGCTGCCCTGATATTTTTGGGCCAAAACGTCGGCGAGCGGCTGGGCGGCTTCGGGACTTTGGGCCAACCGCAACCGAAACTGATTATCGAGGGCCTGGTCTGCGTTGGGGTCAGTGGGAAACTGGGCCGCGAACTGCCCATAGAGCTTGAAGGCCTCCTCCGCTTTATTCTGGCGGTCAGTCAGACGGGCCAAACGCCAGGCAGCTTCGGCTGAGGTGGGCGCTTGCGGAAACCGCGCCGCCAAATCGCCATATTCGGTGGCAGCCCGGCTCAGGTCATTCTTGGCCTCATAGAGGGTCGCCAGATAGAACCAGGCGCGGGCCAGCCGGTTTAGGACTTCTTTGGAAGCTCCGGCGGGGGTCGGTGGTTGGGGCGCTTTATCGTTGGCCCGGCCCAAAAAGCGATTAAAAGCCTCGATTGCCCCGGCGTTATTCCCGGCCCGCAGCAAATAATAGCCTCGATAATAATCGTCCAGTAGATTGGAATTGAGATTAAAGAGGGTCTTGAGGGTTGCAAAGCCGTCGGTGGTATCCAGATAATCGGCTATCAAAAGCCGGGTATTTTCGATTGCTTTGCTGCCCTGCCCGGCGGCATCATAGGCGCGGGCCTGTTTGCCGATAATCGTGGCTCGGTACTCTGGCACTTTTGCCAGCTCCAGCACCTTGCTATACCAGCTAACCGCCTCGGACGGATTATTGGTCTTTACAAAGTAATCGCCGACCCGTTCCAGGGCCGTCACCCGCATCAAAGCCGTCGCGCCGCTGTTGGCAACCTGCTTATAGGTTTCCATCGCTTGTTGCGGTTTGGAGAGACTGGTATAAGCCTCAGCAATCTCGGTCAGAGCGTAACCATCGAGCAAACCGGGGTCGGGCGGTTCGGCTATATATTTCTGAAAGTTGGCAATCGCTTCGTCCCAATAACCCAGGGCTTTATTGATTGTCCCCAGATAGTAATAGGCCGAGCGGCGCTGTGGGTCGTTGGGATAAGTCGCTAGATATTGCTTGAAAAGAGCGGCAGCCTCGGTGAACTGGTCACGCTCGACGTTGCTGCGGGCCAACCCATACAAAGCGGCTTGGGCCTGGGGCGTGGCGGGATACTTTTCTATAATCAAGCGATATTGAGCGGTAGCCTCAACCGGGCGACCCTGATACAAATAATCATCCGCCACCAGGAGTAAGCGGGCGGCATCATTATTACTAGAAGTGATACCCGGAGTCGGGCCGGGGGCAGGTTGCAACCCGAAATCGGTAGAAGGGCCGGGCGATTCCAGACCGTCCGCAATCACCGAAGGACGGGGAGTAGGATTACCAGGAATAAGGGCGGTTTTATTGTCGCCCGCCCCGATAAATAACACGATACCCAATCCCAGCAAAGCGAAGCTGGCGACAAGGGCGACCACTACCAGAATCAGATGTCCGCGCCGGGCCGGACTGAACAAATTATAGCTTTTTGAGGTTTTCGCCGATACTTTCGGCTCTTTTTCCACCAAAACAATACCTCGTAAGGGTCCGACCTAGCTTCGGCGCTGAGGGGGATTGAGAATGCGCTCGTAATACAATTCGGCTTCTTCCAAATCTAGCTCAAACGTCGGCTTGCCGTAGAGTTCTACGCTGCGTTTATCCACCCGCTCTTCGTCGTATTTGTAGCGCCGCCGAGCCTCGTAATAAATCCGCTTGATATTCAGCCGCAGACTTTCATCTCGCACATTTTTAAGCCGCTCCTCGACTGCCGGAGTAACCAATTGAATGGGGGACGGCGCGGCGGGCGCTTCGGCACTGGGAGCGGCAGGCGCGGGCGGAGGTGGTACAGAAGCCGACGGGCGAGTTTGCAGAGGCGGGCGCTTCTCGAAAATCGCCCGAATTTCGCCGCGTGGAGCAGGCCTAATCGGGGCATCTTCCTCCTGCTCGTCATCATCTGTATCAGCCTCGTCGTCGGTTTCAGTCGCGGTAGCCGGATGCTCCATAATCGGCATCTCATAGCTGGCGGCTTCGTTGCTGTCGTAGCTCATTTCGGGCAGAGGAATCGAGCGGCGTTCGGCGGGCGGGTCGAAGCCCTGGGCATACTCAATGCCATAACCCAGCGCTGCCAGCGCCCGACTAAGAGCCTGGTTTTCCGCCAGCAAGATATAATCCAGCTGCCCGTCGTTTTCGGAATGGTCTTCCGCTTCGCCGGAGGCGGCTTTAACCCCCCAGCCAGTTGCAACTGCCCCATCTTCTAGCTTTACCTGGGCCTTGAAGATTGCCACGTCGTTTTCGTGGCTGACCAAATCGGTGCGGAGACGTGCCTGGGGATGGTCGGCTCGCAGCCAGGCCAGTTGCCACTTGAGCGGCAAATAGGGCAGCCCATCTCGAATTTCAAGATACTGACGCGGCGAGAAAGCTTTTTTGGGTTCGGTTTTAGCTTCGACATTTATCGCCGGAGCTTCTTTGTCACTACTTGCCGCCCGCCTGGTGGTCGGTCTTGCCGGGGTATCACTCATAATTATTCGCCAGTAATCCTTTAGTTCTTGAGTAGTTAGGACTTTCGCTTGTAGCTCGCCTTGCCCCGCAAAAGTTATATTTTGAAAATTTATGCAGTAAATTTTTCAAATATAACCAAACTCGGTTTTGGGGTTTAGCAAGGTTATCCTCAAATCAGAAAAGCATCCAAGCGAAAATCCTAAGTTCTTTAAAAGTTAGAGATAATAAGTCAGTAAAGTCTTTCCAGAATACTAGGCTTATTTTAACACAAATGACCGAGCTTTTGGTAAAAGAGTCTGATAAGAACCGACAAAAATCGGCGATGCAGACGGCTTTGTATTGCACAAAATCGGTTTTAATCTGCTATAATATTTCAAGACTTGTAAGACTTATAGATAGGCTTTGGGGCTGAAAAGAGCGGGTAGAGGTTGAGCTAAACCTTCTCCATTTCGCATATTTATTTTACCTCGAATATGAATATTTTCGGGCTGAGGCTAGTCGGTTTTACAATGCTTTTATTACTCTTTGGGCTGACTTCAGACAGGGCGCAGGGATGAGCAGTAGCGAGAACAATTTTAACACTTTTCAGGCCGACGGTGCTAATGTGGTACAGCCGGCTTTTCAATCCACCCAACCAGCGATGTCCCCGGCGGATAGCGAAACATTGAAGGTTCGTTCCGCCAACTCAAGCGGGTGGCGCGAGGTCGAAACCCCCAAGCCTGCCAAAAATGATAGTCTGCCGCAAGACCTCGAACCTATTCGCCAGCATTGGGAACGCCGGGGACGCAAATATGGCATGTCGCCCAGCGCCAGTTGGGTGGATGAGACCATGCTTGACCGGGAAGGTGTTATCCTCTCGCACTACCTCAAAAATGGGGAACGGGTGCTGGATGCCGGGTGCGCCAACGGCTATACCACCGTCCAACTGGCCCGCCTGAAACGCATCCGCATCACCGGGATTGACTATGCTCCCAGCATGATTGAGTATGCCAATGTGAATTTGGGGCGGGCCGGGCGATTGGAAGGCAACGTTACCTTTCGGCAGGGCAATTTCCTCAAGCTGGATTATGCTGACAACACTTTTGACAAAGTAATTACCAAACGTTGCATGATAAATCTGGGCAGCACCGAGTATCAAAAAATAGCCTTGCTGGAAGCGTGGCGGGTTTTGAAGCCGGGCGGCTATTTCTTGATAAGCGAGGTCTCGACCCAAAGCTCGGACAAGCTCAACCAGTTGCGCCGCAAATTCGGGCTGGAAACTATGACCCCGCTCTGGCATAACTGCTATCTGGACGAAGAAGACCTTTTCAAGTTCGCCGAGCCTTACTTTGAGCTAAAGCGGGTCAAACGCTTTAGCAGCAGCTATTACGCCCTGACCTGGGCGATTTACCCTTTCTTTGTCCGCAACGGGCAGCGCAATTACCATAGCTGGTTTCATCGCCTGAGCGCCCGATTGCCCCAGGTGGGCGATTGGGGATTGCAGAAATTGTATGTTCTCCAAAAGCGAGCCGATTAGCGCCTGGCTACTCCTGCATCACGGTAGCCTGATTGAGGATTGGCTGGTCATCGCGGTCATCATCTATCTGGCGATAATGTTTTTCCTGGCCCAACTAAAATCCCGGCAGCTTAAACGCGAGAAGCTGCGCCGCAAAGCCGAGCGACTTGCCGCCCGCGCCCAAGCCACCGCCCAACCCCTTGCTAACTCCATTCCCGACGAACCTACCTCGGCTGAAAAGGCCCAAAGCTAACCGGCACTGACGGCCCATCCTACCCAATTCATAACGGTATTGTCACAAAGTCCGAAGGTATATCGAAAAGATACCCGACCCCAAAGGCGACCGGGTAAAGTTGACCTATAACGGCAAATTTCTGCCCTACCGCAAGTGGTAATAGTCTTTTAGATAGCGGGTTGGCCCTGGCGCTTGATTTGCTCGATAATCATATTCTCGAAGCCGCCCAACACGACTAATTCTTGCGCGACCCGGCCCAACGGCGAAAAGCTGGATTGTTGATCGCCCCATCGAATAACCGACTGCTCGAAATCTATGACTGCCGTCAGCCCGGTGCGGATGGTCGGGGCAGCAGCCTCGGCGAATTCGAGCTTGAGGTGATTGACCAGAGCCGGGCATTCCAGCACAATATAACCATTGTTAAAGGCGTTGCGCTTGTAGGTCTGGGAATACGACCCGGCGATAACCAGTTGCAGACCGCGATATTTCAGGCAGGTGGCAGCCTGTTCGCGGGAAGAGCCAGTTCCGAAATTCCAGCCGCCGACCAAAATATCCCTCTCGTGGGCGATTTCTTGAAAAGCCGGGTCGTAGTTCAGCATGGCGACTTTTGCCATTTCGACGGGTGGGATATTATCCTGATAGGTAAACTCTTTGCCATAAATAGCATCGGTGTTCATATTGTCTTTAGGAACAAAGAGCAATTCCCCTTCCAGGCGGCGCGGGAAGCCCGCGATAATTTCAACTGGAGCAGGTGGCACTACCGGAGCATCGTTGATTTTTATATGTAGGGCCGCATTTTGCCCGCGAGTATCCTCCGTCGCCGATGGCCCGGCAATCTGTCCGGCGATGGCGGAAGCCGCCACTACCGCCGGGCTGGAAAGATAGACCGTCGCCTGTCCCGACCCCATCCGCCCCTTGAAATTGCGGTTGGTCGCCGAAATACCGACTTCGCCCGCTTCCAACACCCCTTCCCCCAGCCCGATGCACGGGCCACAACCGGGCGGCAAAGTGATTGCCCCGGCTTCAACCAACGTATCCCAATAACCCAACTGACGGGCCTCGGTCTCGACCTGAGCCGAAGCCGCCGCGAGATATAATTTCACTCCGGCGGCGACAGTGTGGCCCTTCATCACTTCGGCGGCATCCCGAATATCGTCCAGCCGACTGTTGACGCAACTCAGTAGATAGGCTTTGTCAATCTTCACCTGGCGGCTTTCGATTTCGGGCAGGCTGATTTTGGTTTTGACCTCGTTTGGCCCGGCTACTGTCGGCGCTACCTCGCCCAAGTCTAAATAAATCTCTTTGGCATAGTGGGCGTTAGTGTCGGCGCTCGGTACGGTTGCGTCAAATTCTTCGACCAGAGCCGGAGTAAGGCGGGGGTTAGGGTCGCCCCGCTTCTGGAAATATGCCGCCCTTTTCAGCAGATATTGGCGCAATACCGCATCGTAGGGGAAAATCCCGACCAAAGCCCCCCATTCCGTCGTCATATTGGCGATAGTCATGCGCTGCGACATACTCAGGGTGGCAACCCCCTCCCCGGTGAATTCAAGGGCGTAATTCAGCACTTCGTCCTTATTGTAAAGGCCAATCAAGGTTAGGATAATGTCCTTGCCGGTCACACCGGGACGCAAATTGCCGGTCAGGGTCACTTTGACAATTTCGGGGACTTGCCACCAGGTCTGCCCAGTCGCCCAAATTGCCGCCGCATCGGTTCGCACCATCGGCGTACCAACCGCGCCCAACGCCCCGTAGATATTGGAGTGTGAGTCTGAGCCGACCACCAGGGTACCGGGACGCACAAAGCCTTCCTCGGCCATCACTTGATGGGCGATGCCAGTCCCAGCCGGGAAAAAGGCCAGACCGTATTTTTTGGCAAACTGCTCGATTTTGGCATATTTAGCCAGATTTTCGGGGCTGGTATTCTGAACATCGTGGTCGAGGGCGATTACTGGCTGACTGGGGTCGAACACCCCCGGCGCACCCATACTCTCGAATTTGGGGATGACTGCCCCGGTATTATCGTGGGTCATTACGTGGCGCGGGCGCACCGAAACAAAATCGTTGGCCCGCACCAAGTGTCCGGCTGGCAACCCGACGGCATAGTTTTGAATAATTTTTTCGACTAAGGTCTGTGACACCTTTAATTCTCCTCAACTTGGCTGATTCCCAGGGCTAAATATAGATTTACATTATATACTATCATAACCAGGGGATGAATTTTAGGGGATATGTAACCTTGTAGGAGCGGGTTTAATAATATTAAATCCCACCCGGAAAGAGCGCGTTCCATTTTCCGGCCTCGATTTCGCGGATAAAGTTGTGCAGAATAAAAGCGGTAGCGCCCCAGATAACGGTCTGCTGGTGATTAAAAAAGACCACCCGACGCGGTTGGCCCTGCATAACCCATTCCTCATAGCGGCGGGCAGCAGGTTGGAGCAAATGGCGCAGCGGGATTTCCAGAATCCCGGCGACCTCGAAGCCATCGGGGATATATTCGATTGGGGCAGCGGGGTCGGTAGGGACTGCTACGAAGGGATAAACCATAAAATTAGAAACGACCGTATCCACCGGGGTCAGTGGCCCTAGCACTTGCAGGGTGGCAGGATGCAGGCCCAGCTCCTCGTGGGTTTCGCGCAGGGCGGTAATTTCGAGATGTTCATCTTCGGGCTTGAAGCCCCCGCCGGGGAAGCTGATTTGCCCTTTGTGAGTGTGGACTTGCTCGGAGCGCCGCATAAAAACCAGATGCGGCTCACCATCCGGCCCAAGTGGGCGAACTAATAGCAAGACCGCCGCCGGACGACGCTGGGCCTGACGGTCAGGTAAATCTTTAGTTGGTTCGATTGCCATTACTTAGTAATCCTGTCTACAGCTCGAATATTTGTTTATAAGCTTCGATGTCAACCGTTATTAACTCTTTAACAATCTCTTCATCCGAAAGCCCGGCTTCCCGCATATCCTGACCTATTTCCATCGGGGAATTTTGCCAACCCCGTTTTTTGGCAACCTCAAAAAAAGTTGAGCGGTCAAGCCCGGTAAGATTAGAAAAATAGGTGAAAACCCCAGAAAGAAAAATCTGAATAGCCTCGGTATCACCCTTTTTTCAATGTACATTTCGGGACGGCTATACAAACCTTCAAGCGTACCAATTAATACTTTAGCTTGATGTTCGGTTATTACTGAAATCATTTTGCTTCACCTATATTAGCGGAATAGCAAAGTACCTATGAGGTTATAAATGATAAAGTAGCTTATAGGTTTCGATGTATATATTTATAAGTTCAGTGCTAATTTCCGCCTCAGAAAGTTCAGACGCTTGCAAGCTAGGGAGTATTCCAAGTGGCGAATCCTGCCAGCCCCGCGCTTGGGCAACTTCAATCAAAACGCTACGGTCAAAATCAGCCAGATTAGTGCAAAAGAGTTGGATGCCAGACAAAAAAAGCAAAATATCTTCCGGTTTATCTTTTTTACCAACATACATTTGAGGTCGCTTCCGCAACCCCTCAAGCGTACCGATTAATACTTTAGCTTGTGGTTGGGTCAGTGCTAAATTCATCGCTCTACCTCACTCCCCAATTAACGATTTGGTACTATCGGCGGTGGGCCTAAAGTAGTCTCACTTGTATTCGGATCATAATTGAGTATAGCCTCAAAAGTTCGCCGCCAGATCTCGATAGGTAGACCATCAAATTTCAAGTTATCATAAACCTTACCATTTACTTCAACCCCGCGATGAGGGCCACCATCACCTGTAATAACTTCGGTTGAATTTTTCCAACGACTGGAAACCATACTACCAAAAGCACCCTGTATGGTTATAACTTTCCCGGTTAGCCCCCGGTTTGCCAGCTCCTTAACAAATAATTTGGCAAAATCAATGCACTTATAGAGTAGGGTACCGTCGGCGTTTTTTGGGCATTTGGCGGCGGCAGCGTTCCAGGCGGCGGCTATCTTTGGGTCATCCCCCGATTGGTCGGACGCGGTTGGGGTGGGGCAAGCCAGCCCACGACAAGCGCCACTCGCCCCCGGCTGCGGTTGCTGCTCAGGGTTGGACAGCCCCTGAAATATAGCTATCCCAATTATAACACCTGCCAGAACACAGGCCAGCCGTAACGCCAAAGGGATAATAATGGGCTTATTTTTCGGCTTCATGCTCTCTTTCTTAGAAAGTCGGGCGCTTGTAACCAGCGGTGAAAGCTATCGGCGGCAATTCGCGCTGGGGGGCGGCAGAGGCTTCGAGCTTGAGTGAATAAACCCCCTCGGTCTTCTGCACCCGCTTGACTCCTGGATTAAAGCTGGTTAAAAGCGGACTCTGGGTGCGCTCCTCGGCCCGGCGCAGCAGAGCTAACAAAACATCGGAGGTTATCCGCTGGGAGGAAAGGGTTTCGGCGAAATCGGGGGGTGCGCCCAGATCCACCTGAGCAATACTCATCAGGCCGCTACGGATCGAAGTATCCGCCAGAAGCGCCGGGGTGAAGGCCGGGCCAGTAAAAAGCGGTAGACGTTCCAATAGCTCGCGGCGGGCCGCCCCGACGGTACAGACCGGGTTGATAACCCCCGCCAGTTGCGGAAAAAAGCCACCCAGCATCGGGCGCAGGCTGAGTTCGGTCAGGTCATTATAGACCGGGATACTTTCGGTAGAATGGTTTTCGGGGGTGGAGTAAAAGCCGGTTGCCAGTTGAAATTCGGGGTAGCTCAAGAGTGGCCCGACCAACCCATATATCAACCGAGCCTCGAAACCAACCATCGTCGGGTCGCCCCACACGATAATATCGCCTCGCGCCCGCCTTAGCGCCTGCCACAAACTTTCGCCCGGCCCCCAATCCAGTTGGTTATCGGGGTAAGCTTCGCGGATAATTTCGGGGGTGTAATATACAATCTGGTCGTCATTATCGTCCTCCGGGCGGGGATGAGCGCCGGGCCAACTATAAAAGGCCGCGATTTCGGTCTCATCAAAACGTACATTGGGCGAACAAACCACAATTTCATCCAGCAAGGCGCAATCCCGCATGAGAGCAAACCGGGAGCGGCGGACAGTTTCAGCTAAGGTGGTCGGCTGAACCTTACCATACACCGGCCAGACCAGGCTAATACTTAAATCATTGCGCTCTTTGAGCAAAGTCAAGCTGCTCATTGAGCGAAATTCGCGGTACTGAAAAGTGTTTTCGGCAAACCAGCGGTCAACCAATTCGTTTAAGGAAGGTTCGCGGAAAGCTGGTTCGCTCTTGATACCCAGCATCGGGCGGTTTAACTCAAAAGGTCGGCGAGTTTTGACTACCAGCAGAGGACAGGTAGTTTCCGCCGCGATGCGCTCTGCCAGTTTGCCCGAAATGACTGTCGCGGCGGGTTCTTTTGGGCCAGGGTCGCTTGCCCCCAGGATAAGCAGGTCGTGAAAATGGGCTTCGCGGACAATCCCGGAGGCCACCTGCCCATGCACGGTCACTAATCGCGCTCCGGCGGGCAATTCGAGCAAAAGATTCTGCAAAGCCGCCATCGGGTCTTCTAATGGTTCGGGTTCGACTGCCCCAAAATAGGACGGATAGGCGGGCGGAATTGAAGCTGCCAGACTATGCAACACAGTAATTCCGGCCTGCCATTCTTCCGCCAGATTAGAGGCCAGGGTCAGCGCCAGATTGCTATAGCTGCCACCACGCACTGGCAACAGAATGTTTTTCACGTCTGGCAAAGTGTTATTGAAACGAGCCAGGACAATATCACAGGGCGGGTCATTTAGCAAAGCGTCTATGGTATCCCCATAAATCTTATCAGGAGTGTGGGTGCTACCCTTCCAGTGGAGTAATAGCAGGTCGCCGTGTTCCTCCTTCACCTGGTCGCGGATACCCTGCCAGACTTCGCGGGCCACCCGAACTTCGGTATGAACTTCCAATCGCTCATCCAGTTCGGAATTTTGAGGAATATAGCGCAACATCGTGCGGTAGGCTTTGACCAGCGACGCACCCTGGCTCAAAGGGGTTTCTTCCGGGACTGTCACAATCCCCAAAATCAGAATGCGAATATGGCGGTTCAGCCCTTCGAGCTTTGCTCCCGCCAGGGCCGCCGCTAATTTAACCATCCCGCCCGCCAGATTGGGGTTGAGAATAGGAACTACCACGCAATAATCCGGGCCGGCCATGCCGGAAGAGTGTTTAGTCTGAGTGGTAAAAGTGTTCAGTTTGGGCCTCGTTAAATAATAATCCTAGCTATAGCAGCACCGTAGCTGCCCCTGGTTTGATGATAAACCAGCCTTATCGGGCTGTCAATGGGTAGTAGTAGGTGGTCAGTGGTCAGTGGTCAGAAGGTAGTTTTGAGTTTTAGTTAAAATGCCAGGCCCTAGCTATATTTCTTCCGTCCTGTATTTCACTGACCCTCGCTCCTTACCGCAAACGAGCAGCGTAGGTGATGAAAGCAATGAAGGCGGGAACGAGCGCCAGACAAAAGATAATCGCGCTGCCAAGCTGGAAAAAGCGAATGAAGCCGACCCCATCTTCTTCCATCTGGCGAAAGCCGACCCCAAAGCCGGTGGCAGCCAGTACCAGCATGGTCAGGGTCAATATCGTCAGCGCCAGCACCAATCCCCAATCCGAAAGCGGGGCGCTAGTAAGGAAGGCCAGGCTGAAACCGATTAGCAAAGCAGCGATAGCCAGGGCCAACAGTCCTCGGTTAAAGCGTCGCATTCGTGGGCCAAGTTCAGTGGCCCGGTCTAACCGATAAATAAAGACCGTAAGAAAGGCCATACCTAGCAGCCCTAATAGTCCAACAAAACCTAAGAAGAGATAGTCCATTCGTCTTTCATGATTCCAAAAATCATTAAGTCGCAGGGCTTTTCAGGATTACTATCGAGCGAACCACCCCGCAAAAGCCCTTCCTGGCGCATCCCGGCTTTTTCGGCAGTGCGGGCGCTGGGTCGGTTTTCGGCATTGCACAGCCAATAAAGCTTGCGCCAGGGCCATTCCGTAAATCCCCAATCCAGCAAGGCGGTCAGCACTTTCGTCCCCAAACCCTGATAGACGACATCGGCCCGCAGCCACATCCCGATTTCGGCGTTACCGCTTCGCAAATCGCCCCAGCGCAGATGATAGCCCGTCCCGCCTAATAGTCGTTTTTCATCCGTCGAAAAAATTCCGAGGAGAAAGTTCTTGGACAGCAAATACTCACCCCGAAAACGGCGGGCGGTTTCTTCTGAGGCCGCCACATCAGAATGCAGATGCTCCCAATTCATCCATGTCCGCAGATGTTCGCGGGAAGTATCAACTGCCTCGAACAGCAACGGCCCGTCACCGGGCTGATAAGAGCGAAGCACAAATTCGGGCCGCTCGATTCGCTCCGGCGCAACCAGATATTCCATAACATTCCCTCCTTTTTCTCACTTATTTTGAGGCGGTAACAAGCCAGTCAGGGCAAAAGCATCGTCTTGCGGGGTGTAGCCGACTAGCTGGCGGGCTTCGCTCAGGTCTAAAAAGGGATAACGATTATTGCTGAGACCGGGCAGAACCGCGAAGCTGATATTTTCGGCTTTTAGACAGCAATCGAACATGTGGGATAAGTCGCGGTCAGTCACAATTCGGCTGATAGTTTCCAGGTCGGGATTTTGCAGACTGACCAATTCAGCGCGGGGCATAAACCAGCCTATTCGCACACAAAGCGTCTTCAGCCCGTGAGTGTGGGCGAAAACTGAAGCAACTGCCTCACCAAAACACTTCGTCGCCGAATACATCGTTATCGGGCGCACCGCCATATTCGAGTGAATCTGTAGCCCAGCATCCTCGGCCTTATAGCCGAATACTACCGAGGAGCTACTGCCATAAATCACCTTTTGCACCTGGGCCTCACTCGCGGCCTGAAAGATATTATAGGTTGCTTTGATATTGTTTTCCAAAAGGCTGGCGTAGAAATCGGCTTCCGGGCTGGGGTCCGCTCCTAGATGCAAAATAGTGTGAACTCCGGCGACAACCTCGCTCACGAATTCAGGGTCGCTCAAATTCCCGATACGCCAATCCCCGACTATCTCTTCGGCTTTCGGCGGCTGAATGTCGGTAAAACGCAGAGTATAAGGGAGATTTGTTTGGGCTAAATGACGACGATAACTGCTGCCGATTGCGCCACTAGCCCCGGTAATCAGCAAAATTGGTAGTTGGCTCAATCCCGGCCTCTTCCTCTTTAATATTCCGCCAGCCCTGGAACGCTTGTATTCGCTTGGGAGTTGAATAATTAGCTTTCCATAAATAAAATATTAACCCGTCCCGGCAGGCAAAACATAATTTATCACTCGCTGAAACCAGAGGGTCGCCCCTATAAGAATAAAGTAAAATACTAGCGCTACCATCGCGCCCTGAGTCGCAAAAAGAACCAATCGGGGTAGCCCGCGCCTGGATGAGTCGGCGACAGGTTGACGGGATTGCCAGCGCCGGGCGGCTTCCAGCAAAAGGGCCAGGGCCAGTCCGCAACCGAGGGCAAAGAGCGGGATGGCAAACAGCATATGTTTATGCAGTAAGTTAATCCGGCTGGCAATTATGCTGAACAGCAGAAAGGTGCTGAACCAAGCTATTAGCATCAGCATTATTGGGCGGCTGATTTCACTCGCTACCGCTACTTCGGATTGGCTATTGTCGGGTCGAATGGGCAGACGTGGGCCGCGCCAGTGGGCATAAACCAGATAGCCCAGCACTGCCAAAGTGATAAAGAAAGGAAATAAGTGGAAATGGGCCAAAAGCTCATCCCAAAAGCCGTTGAGGGTCTGGCTACGAGCGCCGACATTTTCGCCCTGCCCGACTTTGCCTGCCAGGGTCGGTAGCGTGCGGGTCAGCAGTGGCCCGACATAAAAACCGTAATACAGGCCAAAGGATAGGGCCAACCCTACCCCGAAAACCGCCAGCAAAGGCCGGTTCAGATAGCGGTAACGTCCGCCCCATAGCGACAGGAAGATTATCAGTAGTCCCATAAAGCCGGACATCAAAAGCAGGGTCGCAGTATGCGAAAGCAAGGCTAATCCCAGCATCAAGCCGCCACCGACTATCGAACGCCAACCTAACGGTTTAGGTTCGGCCTGACGCTGATAAATCCAGCCTACCAATAGCATTACGAAGAAAAGCGATAGCCATTGAGCCTGCATCGAGGGGTATCCGCCATCCGAGGGCTGCAAGAAGGTGAGCGGGAAAAATCCGAACAGCACTCCCGCGATTAGCCCGCTAGTATTTCCCAATTTGCCAAAAGCCAACCTTGCGATTATGTAAAGCAGAAAGATGGCGCTGGCCTCCCACCACAAAGCATAGATATTGGTCCAAAACAGGAAACCTTTTTCGTTGTCCCGCAAAAGCTGGGCCAACGGAAAATCGCTTAGATAGAAGAAAGGTGAGTATGGAATCGCCACCGCTACTTCCCATTGGCCCGCCGCCACCGAACGAACTTCGCCGTTGCTCCCCTCTCCAATCGAACTAAAGCTGTTAATATTGTAATAGCGCGATACTATCAAGCCGGGGTCATTCAGCAAAGCATAGGTTTCGTGAATCCGAAAGCCGTGGTCGAGCGGTTGAAACGAAGGGTGATTGATGCCCGCCGCCTTGACCGTAAAGGCCACTACAAAGACTAGCCCCAACCAGCGTGCTTGCTGGACACTGAGCAGCATTCCGCGTCGCCCTAACCACCATCCCGTAAAAAGCAGACCGGTCATCATAAAAAAGTAGGCCATCGCCACACTGACCAGCAGTACCGGCGCACCCAGACCAATCAGGGCGCGGTCAGCGACTAGGCCCGCCACCAAAAGGGCAGTAATACCTAGCATCGCCAGAGCCGCGCCTCGGCTGCCCCATCCGGCCCGCCGCGCCGTAATCCCGACGATAGCTACCGACCCCAGCAGTAAGCCTAGCGTCCCCCAGGGTGGAATAGTCGGGCGGCGGGTCTCAAAAATGCCGCTCCCGCTAATCTGAATCTGGCTGACCACCACCCCAAATGGACGGTTGTCGCCTTTCGCCAACCAAAAGGGCATACTCATCCACAAGTCGAAATCACCCTTTGGTAAGCTTAAAATCGGGCGATTGGGCGGATAATAAATAGACTCATAAATCTGGCGATTAGTCGGGTCGAGTTGCAGAGTGCGAAAGAGGTCATTATTGGCGTAGAATTTTATTTC
Source organism: Chloroflexia bacterium (assembly GCA_038245615.1). Lineage (GTDB taxonomy): Bacteria > Chloroflexota > Chloroflexia > Chloroheliales > Chloroheliaceae > 54-19. Next base: position 22,374 of record JBBRSG010000057.1, read on the forward strand.
AGGATTGGGGGCATCTGCCGGGCGGGGCGAAAGCTCCAACCGTACTTTAATCGAAGGCGGTTGCCCGATACCCGGCAATTTTACGTTACTATCGGGTTTAGTCCAGCGATAGACAAAACCTTTGTATTCTTCGCGGGAATAATAATCGCTCAGATAAACCCGATCACCGGGGGCATCCAGATTGATATTTTTGGTGAAAGGCAACTGATAAGCCGCCGTCAGCGCCACCAAAGCTATCAGCAAACTGAGATAGAATAGGGGTGAGCGCACCGAATCCCAAAATGGTTTTAGTTCGGTACGCCAAAAACCCGACTTATGTTTGTCCGGGCCAGCTACACGATTTTCGTCAGGGGCAACGACCGAAGGCGAGCCGGATACCATTCCAGTTTCGGTCTGAGTCTTGTTTAACACTACTAATCTCCGGCTTCTTGTTTGCTAAAGCGGCAACCAAATGGTTTGAAGAAGCTCTCGAAGTTTATAGGCAACCGGCCCACCTGTCAAGGCGCTAGACTGAGGAGCGACTAGCCCCGCCATCCACCACCAACGTTGCGCCAGTTACGAAGCTGGCCCGCTCGCTGGCTAAGAAAGTGACCACCGCCGCGAACTCTTCCGGGGTACCCATTCGGCCCAACGGAATGCTTTTGGTGCGCTGGGCCATCACTTCTTCCTGGGTAGTTTTGGTCTGGTCGGCCTGGACTTTGGCAGTTTGCAAGATGCGGTCAGTGAGGTGCGAACCGGGCAGGACGCTATTGACGGTAATGTTATATTTCGCCAGCTCGTTTGCCATAGACTTTGCCAACCCCAAAACTCCGGCCCGCGCTGCATTCGATAGAATCAAGCCCTCCATCGGCTCTTTCGCCGCCAGGGAAGTGACATTGATAATGCGTCCGCCACCCTGCTTTTTCATGTGGGGCAATACTTCCCGCGATAGGCGCACCGCACTGAGCAGGTTCATTTCCAGAGCTTTGGCCCAATCCTCATCCCCCAGGCTCTCGAAAGTCCCCAGCGGCGGGCCACCGGCGTTATTAATCAGAATGTCCACCCGACCAAAGCGGGCCACCGTTTTACTGACTAGGCTCTCGATGTCGGCGGCTTTGGAGACATCGGCGGGTAAAGCCAGAACCTGCTGCCCGGTTTGGCTGCCGATTTCCTGGGCCGTCGCCAACAATACGTTCTCGTTACGCGAGCAAACTACGACGTTTGCTCCTTCGCGGGCCAGTTCCATCGCAATCGCTTTGCCTAACCCCTTGCTAGAGCCGCCCACGATGGCGACCTTCCCTTTTAAGCCCAAGTCCATAATTTGCTCCTCTTGGTAAGATTTAAACAGAGATAGACAGGATGATAATCGAAAATCGAAAATCTGAAATCGAAAATCCAGCCTAGCCCTATCGGTTTCCCTGATAAGTGATTTTACTGAAGTCGGCGCATCGCCTATGAAGCCGCCTTGCCTAAATATTTAGGCAGCACTGCCGCCAACGCCCTTGCCATAAAGCGCCGATCCGCCATCGAAAGCCCGTTGAGCCGAATCATATCCTGGTCTACTCCCGGATGAACCGCCTCAAATTCACCCATCGCTTCTCGAATCAGATCAAAAAGGTCGGTCTGATGCTCGTCCATCCACTCGTTTAACTCTTTTTCTAAATCCACGAAATTTCTCCTTGAAATATTTTTAACAGGTATGTACAGGATAGGCTAGGCATGGTAAGGCCAATAGTTTAAGGCCTACCACTATCACGGACACTCCATTTTTTAGTAAGCAGCTAATACGCATTTTATGTTAGCGTTTTTGGCGGGCTTTGTAAAGAGCAATAGGATTGTTACGTTTATCACTAATGGCTAGGGATAGCCAATTGTGAAATAGCTAACTAATGGCTAGGGATAGCCAATTGTGATTTTATAAACACTACTTTTGTCCGAACAAAATAGCCAACGATGTGATAGAATAAATCTGTAAAAGCTTATAAAATAAAGGACTGAAATCTATGGCGGCGAAACGAATAGCATTTGGAATTCAAAAAGGCGGAGTTGGCAAAACCACTTCGGCAATTTGCACCGGGCGGGCGCTGGTGGATGCCGGAAAGCGGGTGTTGTTGGTAGACCTCGATCCCCAGGCTAATCTTACTATGGCCTGCGGAATTGACCCAACCGAGGTGGAGTTTACTACCAACGATTTGCTGACCGACGAACGAGTCGGGCTGGAACATGTGATTAGAATCAGCCAGTACGGTTTTGACATCGCGCCCTCGGATATTATGCTCGCTTCTGCCGAGTTAAAGATGGTAGATACGATGAACCGCGAGCGGCTGTTGCGCGAAAAATATGATGGCCTGGAACTGGATGGCGGGGAATTACTCAAGGGAGCGGACGCGCTGGGTTACGACTATGTAATTACCGATAGTCCGCCCTCGCTCGGTCTTTTGACGATTAACGTCCTGACCGCTTCCGATTTTGTAATTATTCCGCTCCAATGTCAGTTCTTCGCGGTGGATGGCCTCAAAGCCTTTAACGATGTGATAGACCAGGTGCGGCGCAAGCTCAATCGTAAGTTAAGACTGGCGGGGGTGCTGTTGACGATGTATGATGCTCGCACCTCGATTTCCAAAGAGATTGAAAGCCGGGTGCGCGATATTCTAGGTGATGTGGTCTTCCCGACCCGGATTGGTGATTACTCGGCCTTAGTCCGGGTGCGAAATCAAGGCCCGATCCAGGCCTACGAGCCGCGCCATCAGGCCGCCCATCAGTATAATCATTTTGCTCAGGAGGTAATGCAGCGTGTCGAGAAATAACCGGCTACCTACTAATAAAGATGTCTATGCCGGATTGAGCATCAAGAACCGGCTGAGTGACGATGGCGACCCGATGGACGAGGCCCGCCTGATGCCGATTGAACAATTACAGCCCAACCCGGAGCAACCTCGCAAGAAAAGTAACCCCGAAAAAGATGGCGAACTAGCCGCCGACATCCAGGAGCGAGGCATCTTGCAACCGATTATCGTCCGACCTATGCCGGGCAATCGAAGCGGACAATACCAGATTATTGCCGGAGAACGGCGCTGGCGGGCCGCCCGCGAAGCTGGCCTCGAAGAAGTACCGGTCATTATCAAAGAGCTGAATGACCAGGAGGCTCAGGTGGTTTCGCTGGTCGAGAATCTACAAAGGGTAGACCTCGACCCGCTGGATGAGGCTGAATTTTTCTATAAACTTTCGGTTGAGCGCAATATTTCTAACCGCGATATTGCCCGGATGATTAACCGCTCTCACGGCTATGTAGATGGAAGGCTTAAAAAGATGGGGTTAGCCGACGGCCCGCCTCAAGCCAATAGCTCCGGCAAAGTGGAAGGTAAAGCCGGAATAGGCGGAACACAAGCGACTTCGGCGGCAAAAGCCTGGCGCTATCGCCCGCAAAATTTCCAAAAGCTGCGAGAATATATTGCCGAAACGATTGATAATTATGAGCAAATTACTGACGAACCCAGCCGCGAAGCTCTGATTAGCGACATCGCCAGCCTCAAAGCCGAGTTGACCCGCCTGGAAAAAAAGCTTCACGTGAAAACATTTTAGCAGTGGTCAGTGGTCAGTGGTAAGAAAAGTGTTGAGTGCTGAGAAAATCCGGCTAGTACTTGGCAGTTTAACTCAAACCTCAAACCTCAAACCTAGACTACTGACTACTGACCACTGACCACCGACCAGTTTTGAAAAAGCAATAAATTGTCACCTTTCAAGCAATCGAATAATCGGGATAGCCTGCGCCGGATAGCGATGTATCTGGCGATTGCCGGGGGAATTTTATTGTTGGCAGCGACCATCGGGCCTTTCTTTTTGGTACTGCTAGACCTTCTTTTGGGCAGCAATCGCCCTCGCCGCCCGGTTGTATTTGAAGTCAACCTGGCGACTTTCTTCGCTATCCCGCTGGGAGTGCTGGGTCTGGCGGCGATTCGCTACGGCCTGACAGTATCCACCAGACCGGTACGGGCTGGGATTACTATGCTTATCGGCGGAGGATTAGCGCTTTTATTCACTGGTTTTGGGGCCGCCTATTGGATAAGCGGTTTATTACTCGCGGCGGGCGGTATATTGGCCCTGACGAATGGGGCTGACATCGCGCCACCTTATCCTCGTTCTACTCCACCGCCTAATTACCCGGTCTATAATTATCCCTCATATACTCCGTCCCCCGCCGGACAAATTTCTATCAGGTCGGAAGACTTGCCAGTCTTTTATCAGGCCGTTGGGCAGGCGCAGGCCGGTATCAAGAGCGCGGCCTATCCTCATTTCAAGAGCCTCGAAATCCGCTATCCCACCAATATAGATATCTTGCTGTGGGTCGCTTTTACTGCCCCAACCCTGGCAGAAGCCGAATACCAAATATCAAGGGCCGTCATGCTTGCCCCTGGTATGTCCAGTGTAGTTCAGGCCCAGCAATGGTTGGCGGACGAAAAAGCTAAAGGCCGTTTCTAAAATGACCCGTTGGGACAATTTCGGCCCATTTTGTCCCAACAGCGCAATTTCCGCTTGAACCTATTGACTCAATGCGGTATAATCATGGGTAGTAGTAATCAAGTGCCGATTTTAGTCGTCGAATAGCTGCAAAATACTTATTCACTAATTGAATACTTATACGAGAAATAAATATGAATGGGCAAATTGATAATGACCTCCTAGATAGCAATCCGGCTGACCCGACTGAGACCAGTTTGAGTGCCGAGGTAACTTTGCGGGAAATCGAAACCAAAGAACGCTATCTAGCCCACTTTGGGTTGTGGGAGCCACCGTTTCAAGTCAGCGGTACAAACCGCCGCTTTGTATACCTGACCCAGCTTAACCGCCAGATTATTGAAAACTGTCTGCAACTCATCCGTGACCGCATGGGGCTAGGGATGGTACTGGGAGCAGTCGGGAGCGGCAAAAGCTCGATTGCCAGTATTTTGTATGACCGACTGGCAGCCTTCCCCGAAAAATATGCGGTTGGCTATCTGGATGATTTGGAAGGCACTAACAGCCAGGTGATGACCAATCTGTTGTTGGAATTCGATAGCACTCCTGTCAGCCGTCAGGTTGAGCCGCTCAAGGGTCAGTTCAAAAAGCTGTTGATTGAAGAAACTCAGCACAATCAGCGCACCGTAGTTCTATTGATAGACGAGGCCCAGACCGCCAGCAAACGGGCGATGGAGCTTATCCGGCTATTACTCAATTTCGAGACCGATGGCGACAAACTGTTACAAGTGCTACTTTTCGGGCAGCCCGAACTGGCCCGCATGGTCGCCAGCCGCGAGAACCTTGCCAGCCGGGTAGTGAGTACCAACTGGCTCAAGCCGCTCAACCCCGAAGAAACCTACGCGATGATTCAATTCCGGCTAAATGTAGCGGGCGCAAACATGAGTATCTTTAGCGATGAAGCCCTTGAGAAATTTGTCAGCCTGTCGAAGGGCGTACCCCGCGAGGTTTGCAAAATCGGCTATAACACTTTGCTGGTGGGGACGGCGCGAGGCGAACAACAAATATCGGCTCAGACGGTGGAAGAAGCCGCCGGGAGCTTTAGATTGCAGGCATAAGTATGGCGATAAAAGGCCGACACAGTCGAACCACCCTGATTGAACCGGCGGCTAACGGATTGGCGGTGGAAACCGAGGCCCGCGCCACCCGTCGCGATTTGTTCGCGGCCCGCGCTCAAGCTGGAAACTGGGTGCTGGCTTATGTTGCACCTGATCGGATAGACCCCAATCCCAACCAGCCCCGCAAGCAGATTGAACGCAGCGCCCTGGAAGAGCTAAAACAGAGCATCGCCTCACGGGGAATTTTACAACCGCTTCTGGGAGTGAAATCCACCGAAAGCCGGGTGCAACTGATCGCCGGACATCGGCGGTTGCAGGCTGCCAAAGAGCTAGGTCTGCCACGAGTGCCGGTAGTGCTAGTTGATAACCTCAAGGATGAGGACACGGTGATTGATGCCGTGATTGAAAATATCCAGCGCCGCAACCTGGAAGCCTGGGAAGAGGGGGTGGCCTACGCCCAGTTAGCCAACGAATTCGGCTGGACCCACGAAGAAATCGGCAAAAAAATCGGCAAAAGTCGGCCTTACGTTTCCACCCGGATTCGGGCCGCCGAGAAACTTTCACCCCTGGTCAAAGAAGTGTTGGCGACGGGAGATTGGTCGGTTTTGGGTACGTCCGTACCCGCAAGTGAACAATTTCACAATCAAGAGGCGGCTGAAAATCAACTTGAAACCTTAAATCTGGCAACCGCTTCGTTAAATAGCGTCGAGGTTATTCGGCGGTTGACCAGTTTACCCGCCGAGCGGCAAAACGGCCTGTTGCGCGAAATCGGGCAACGGTTGAATTTACACGACAAAATTTCGGTCAAGGAGGTAATTGAGCTAATCAAAGCGAACCGGAGTAGCGAAGGAGTCGCCAACCGCCAGCTATCTTTTGTAGACCTGGGGTTGGATGAACTGGACGTATTTCATCAGTGGGCCGGAGCGAACCCGGACGAATCGCGCCCCTTATCGGTGGAAGAGCTAGACCGCCTGATAGACCTCTACGAAAAGGATCTGTCAAAATTACGGCGAGTCAAGGCCGAAAGGGGATAAGCTTACGAGTGTTGGCTTTAGTAGAAAATCTTGTATCATAGAAGCAAGATAAAGTAAGCCATCAGTTTATCAAACAAAAACAACCCTGCGCCGCCAAGCTGAAGGGTTGTTTTCCAAAACACTTGCACCCGTGCGGGTACTCAGGTTTATTATTTTCTGGCTTTTTACAGCCTGATTAATTATAGCGCCTGAACCTACCCATGTCAATAGGGGATGCGTGGAGGTTTGCTATGCCTAAAAATTCAGGTCAGTTACGACCAAGTTTTGCCGGGTTTCGCCAGCAACCCGGCGGCAATTTTGCCTTTACGATGGTGCCAAATCAATTTCTGGATGAGATTGTGCCATACGAGAAGCCGTGTGTAGTAAAAGTGGTCGGGCTGATTTTGCGCCGCACGCTAGGCTGGATAGACCAGCGCGGGCAGCGTCGCCAGCAAGACCGAGTTTCTTACAGTGAATTTGCCCGCGAGATGAACATGAGTTTGCAAGCCGTTTCGGACGGCTTGAAAACGGCTCTCGACCGGGGCTATATTCTGCGGGTCAAACCGGGTGGAGTTTTTGGCAGTAATCCCGAAGCCGCCTGGTACAGTCTGCGCTGGTCGGCGGCGGAGGCCGAGATGATGGGGCAGGATGCCAAAGTCGTAGTTCTGGAACAGTCAACCACAACCGCCGTTATACCGCAACCCTCTAAATTTCAGAGTGGGAACAGCTCTGAGAGTCAGAGTAAGGCCACTCTGAAATTTAGAGACATGAGAAATAAAGCCGAATCTAAAAACAATAGTCCGGTGGAAATAAAGGCCAAGACTAATTCCACGCCTGGGGCTGATTTAGCTTTGGCATCTGCCCAAAAGCAGGAAGCTGTAAAGGCCGAAGCTTTAGCCAATCCAAAGCCAGCTACCTCTAAATTTTCGGCCTATATCGGCAATGTCATCACTGAGATTGGCGAACAGTTCGGCGATAGCGACCACCGCTTGCCCAACATCAAGCAGGCTCTGAACCTTTGGGATAACCAAAAGTTGACCGAGCGGGAGTTTGTGCAGATGCTCTATCAGGCACGGGATACTACTCGCGCTCATACTTCGGCTTTGGGAGTTGGTACTGATAAACCTAAAGACCAGGAAACATATCCCAAAAAGCGAGCCAGGTTCTTCGAGGTGAAATCACTTGAGACCGACAGGCAGACATTAGCCGATAAGTCGTCCGACCAACCGCGCAATCGAATGCCCTATTTCTTCCGGGTGCTAAAAGAGCTAATCAACCGCCCGACTGCCGAATCGGGAGCTGTCGAGCTTGCCTTAGCGAATACAAATTCAGCCGAAAGTTATAGCCAATCCTCGCCCGCCCTGAACGAGCAACACAACGAATGGGCTAAACGCTGGTCGCTTGACCCGGCGGCAGTTATAACAGATTGGCAGGATTTACACGATACGCTAACCGACCCGATTTTAGCCGCAATAGTTCGGCGGGTGCTGGGTATTAGGGTGGAACAGGCTCGCCCCGAATTACTGGCGGCCTGTGGACGGTCTCAAGGTTGTCTCGACCAGCAAAATCAAATCCAAAATCAAACAGAAATGATTTTGTTATGCCAGAACTCGTTTGAAGCCCGCTATGTCACCCGGCAATTAGCAGGTTTGGCGGAAGTTGCCGGGAAGCTCTGGCAAAATCCGGTCACATTTAGGCCGGTTTGTTTCTAAAGCTTGGTTGGACTAATGGGTTGCTCAAGATGTACCGACCTCTAGTTCAGAAGCGAGGTACAAAAAAGAAAATTTTGCCAGATGTGGCGAATGTGTTATCATAGCTAATCAGCCAGTTACAATCTTAACGTGTTGCTATATAGCCAAAATGGGTCTACACTAGGGTTCATTCTAACAACATCCAACGCAAGCTAATAGAAAAACTTGCAGGGTAAGGCCGGGTTTATCATTAGATAAGGGCAAAGTTGCCATGACAGTTTTGGCATTAATTGGGGGGCAGTGGGGCGAAGAGGGGAAGGGTAAGCTAACCGAGCTATTGAGCGAACAGGCCAAAGTTGTAGTTCGATACAGCGGAGGTGGGAACGTCCGTCAGCCGGTGCAAAATCAGCTTGGCACTTTCAGTCTCAATTATATCCCTCGGAGCATTTTTAATCCAAAGACAATCTCGGTGCTAGGGGCGGGGATGGTTATTGACCCCCGCAAACTGGTCGAGGAAATGAAGGCTCTGCGCGATAAAGGGCTAGACATGCGCCGCTTTTATATCAGCGAGCAGGCCCACGTGGTTATGCCCTATCATCCGATGCTGGAAGAGGCCGAGCGTAAAGCCTACGGGATGCCGATTGTCGACTCGATTGGGATTGGGCTAGGCCCGGCCTATGCCGATAAAATCAGCCGAGTGGGATTTCGGATTCGGGAGTTAATTCAGGAAGAAGAATTTCTTTCGCGGCTGTCAAAAGTGCTGGTCGTCAAAAACGAGTTGTTGACCAAAGTGTATCAAATGCCCGCTCTCACCTTGCAAAAGGTTTACCGCGAATATTTGGGCTATGGTCAGGAGTTGCGCGATTATATTTTTGATACTCGCCTGATTTTACAGCACGCTCTGGAAAGCACCAATCACCGCATTTTGCTGGAAAGCGACCAGGGTTCGATGCTGGATATAGATTTCGGCCCCTATCCTTATGTTTCCAGCGTTGCCCCGACGGTAGGTGCCGCCAGTAGCAGTTCCGGGGTGCCACCTTCGGCGATTGCCGGGGCGGTTGGGGTATTTTCGGCCTATATTTCGCGCTCGAATAGCGGCCCGTTTCCCACTGAAATGACCAAATCAGAAAGTACTCCCCTGTTAAGGTTACGTACCGGTAGCCGCACTTTGGTAGATATACCAGATGTTCAGCTTTCGGCGGTAGCTAACCCGGAGATATTACGGCGTTTTGGCTGGTTCGATACCGTCGCAGCCCGCTTTGTGGCCCAGCTTAACGGCCTTACCTCGGTGGCTTTGACTAATTTGGATGGGCTGGACTCGTTTGAAACTATCAAAGTCTGTGTGGAATATCAGGTCAATGATTACGCCCTCACCCGGTTTCCACCCGACCTGACGACTTTGAAATCGGTACGTCCGGTCTATCAAGATATGCCGGGCTGGAAAGCTCCGACGAGTGGTGCGACCAGTTTTGCCGATTTACCGGCGGCCTGCCAGAATTTTATTTTGCGATTGCAGGCCCTGATTGGAGTGCGAGTTGACATAATCTCAACTGGGCCAGAACGCAAAGATACCATAATGATACGCGACCCTTTTACAATGGCTGCCGGGATGCGAAACACCTCGCCGGTTGCCCCTTGACCCTTTGAAATGCTATAATAAAACTCCGAATATTTAAGACTAAAAAAGTTTGAGGATATTATGCCAGTATACGCCTATAAATGTGCCGATTGTAGCTCGACCTATGAACGGTTGCGCGGTATTAGCGCCGAAGATAAAGAGATTGATTGCCCGGTTTGCGGCACAACCGGACAGGCCAAACGGCTATTGAGCATGTTTGCCGCTTTCAGCAAGGCCGACGGCATTACCCGCCCGACCAATACCGCCCCCGTCGGAGGTGGCAATAGTAATGGAGCATGCGGCGGTAGTTGTGGCTGCCATCACTAATCCAGGTGCAAAGCTACATGGATAATCCGTTTTTCTTCCTGCTGCTGGGTTTGCTGGTGGCCTGGGTTGGTTCTTATTTTTATAGTTTCCAGCATAATCGCCGAAAATTACGCCTCCTGGCCTCCTGGCTCAAGGAGGCTTTGGGTTTGCTGGGGACGCGCACCACTAGCCGATGGCGCGGGGCTGACCGACTGGATGTAGCCATAGAAGAAGGGCGCGGCAATATTCGGGAGGCGGCTCTGGTAGTGGCAACCCAATCGCGCCAGCTTTTTCGGGCTATGGTGTCGCTAGTACGAGGCGGACGCGACTCGCTGACTATTCTGGTAGCTCTGCGAAAGGAAACCGTGCCAGGCCGCGAATTTGAGATTTTCGAGGCCAAAGGCCCCGCTCCCCGCCATATTGACCTGACACTTGGCACAGTTTCGGCCTGGCAAATCGAGGATTACAGTCGCAACCCGGCCTATCGCATCGCTTTTCGTACTCCTGCCGCCCACGATAATGCCTCTCAGGTTTTGGCCTTGCTCTTGGACGATGGTTTTAATGTGCGGCGACTTTCGGTGCGTCCCACTGCCCCCCATCTGATGCTAGTACTGAATATGGTTTCGTCGCCAAAGGTAGAAGCCGCCAGTCTGATGCGTCTCGTCAAAACTTTATCGGACGAAGTGGCCCAACCGTTCAAACAGGCCACTCCCTCGAAACCTGCCGCCGAGCGCACTCCCAAAGCCCGGCGCTCCAACCCGGCCCTACTCTATCCCAAAGAGGGCGGCAGTTCGACCCCCGGCAGTAGCACCAACGGCTACCACTCCTCCAACGGTCATTCTCCCAGCAAAAATTAACTCGCTCGAAATATTTTTCGACCCTCGATTTTGATTTAATAAAACCAGCCGGGCCAAAATAAACTGGTAATTATAGAGAGGTTTGAGAAAAATCTTGATACCAACGCTTTGATAAATATGAAATTGGCAAGCCGTATCTCACGAAGTAAATTACTTTGTGAGATACGGCTCTTTAGATAATTTTCGGCTAAATTCTTAGTATCTAGGGTTCGACTTGCCGAACTAACGGCGTTTCATGAAAAGCGGTAAAACGCCGCCGACCAGCGCGATTATCGCCCCGACCAATCCAATGTAAAGCCCGATGCCGGTACTGACCGAACCGGAGTCGCCCAGGGTTTTAGCAGCGTTGGAAATGTCCGATAGTTCGTAGAGCATGAACAGGGTGGCGAAAATCCCGAAAATCAGAATAGCGATTCCAAAACCTTTGGAGCCGCGCAGCAATCCGATGATTGCCAGTAGCAGGATGATGCCACCCAGGAAGACGGCAAAGATTCCGTCCTTGACCCCGCCCGAAGGTATATCGAGGTTGCCGCTAGTCGCGCCCATGCCGGTGATGGTCAATTCCTTGCCCAAAAACTTGAAGATAATCCAGGGCAGAAACGCGCCGATTACCAGAAGAAGCCCTCCAATAAGCGGGGCGGCATAAATCGGGTTCATCCCACGCGCTGCCGCAACTGCCGGGGCGGGCGCATAATTCATCTGGGGGTAGCCGTTGTAGCCAGGATTTTGAGGTGGTTGTCCATATCCGGGCTGGGGCGGCTGTCCGTAGCCCTGTGGATATTGTTGGGGTGGTTGTCCATATCCGCCCGGTTGGGGAGGTTGCTGACCATAAGGAGGTTGCTGACCGGGCGGTACATTGGGGGGATTCGGCTGATAGCTCATAGGGCTACTCCTTTTCTTTGCGGTATAAAAGGCCGATAAAGGGAAAAGCATTCAACATTATTATACCGTAATAGGCCGGTTTAACAAGAGCTTTGTACATTCCGTTGAGAATACAAAAAGCCGTTGCTGGAAATGCAACGGCTTTTTGTATTGGTTCTCAGTTGTAGCTAATTTAATTCAGCTATCCCAACTGCTTTTTCAGCCAATTTAGGGTTATGCTCAAGGCTTCCTGAGCGATTTTTGGCTGATAGACCTCCGGGCGACGGTCATTGAAGAAACCATTTTTGGCATTAGGATAGACCTTGAGGTCAAAGCCCCGGCTTTTTTCGCGCAGACGGCGCTCGTACAGTGCCAAATCCTCCCGGCTGATGTCTTCGTCTGGCCCACCATAGATGCTCAGAATCGGACATTTAATGAGCGGTATCATCTCGACTGGCGAATAAGGCTTGCCTCTGGTAATGGCACTTTTGGGATAGACTACATCCCCATAGAAATTGACGGCAGCGGCAAAATCGGTATTCTGGGAAGCCGCCAAAAGTGCCACCGTTCCTCCAAAACCAAAGCCCATAACCGCGACCCGGCTGGTATCTATAAAAGACTCGCCTTTGAGATAATTATAGCCTTTGTTGATGTCGCTGACCGCCAGGGGGTCAGGGGTGGCGGTGAGCATAGTGCGGCGGCTTGCCAGGGCATTGCCAAATCGTGATCCACCTTTGGTGGTATAGAAATCGGGGGCCATCACCGCATAGCCTTCGCGGGCCAGCCGAATGACTACCTCATCTATATGCTCATCCAGACCATAGACATCATGAGCCAGCATAATCGCGGGCATTGGTTGGGGGACACTGGGGACTGCCAGTAGTGCGTTTACCTCGCGGTAGCCGCTCCGAAAGCGCATCACCGCCGTATCCACGTAGAAACGCTGTTCTGTTGTCATAAGTTCGGTTCTCCATCCTGAAATATCAGGTCATTTTGCTCAACATCCAACTCATTTGCTGCTAAAGACATTTTGCTATAACTCTATTTTAGGTCTTAATTAGTCTTGTGCTATTTAGAAAATGGGGCTATTGCATATAGGTTGAGGGTCGAAAGTACAGCAATATAAAATTATGACTTGGTATCCGCCGATTGGCGGTATCTCAGGCCACTAAAGTTTGTATAATTAACTAATTCTTTTTTATATCAACCAATTTATATTAGCTAGAGGGAGCAATTACATGAGTACAGGACTGACCCGGCGCTTTATTGACTTGAGCCACACCATCGAGGAAGGCATGATTACTTATAAGGGCATCCCCGCCCCGGTCATCTGCGATTTCTTGACCCGCGAGGACTCTCGTAGCCATTATACCGAGGGGACCGAATTTTATATTGGCAAAATCGAACTGGTCGCTAATACCGGCACTTATCTGGATAGCCCTTTTCATCGCTATGCCGACGGCAAGGATTTGTCGGAGCTAGATTTAAATTCATTAGCCCAACTGGAAGCGGTGGTCATTCGGGCCACCGAGCGTATGGGTCGGGCGATTGGGCCAGAATATTTCGCCGGACTGGAATTGGGCGGCAAGGCGGTGCTAATCCATACTGGCTGGGATAGCCATTGGCGCACCGACCAGTATTTTGAGGGTCATCCCTTTTTGAATAGTGAAGCGGCGGCTTATTTGGTGGCGGCAGGAGCGGCCCTGGTCGGGATTGATTCGTATAATATTGATGATACCGACGATGGTCGCCGTCCGGCTCATAGTCTATTGCTGGGGGCAGAAATTCCGATTGTGGAGCATCTGGGCGGTTTGGGACAGTTACCCGATAGCGGCTTTCATTTTTCAGCAGTGCCGGTCAAAGTAAAAGGATGTGGCACTTTTCCGGTGCGTGCTTATGCCGCCCTGAAATGAATTAGCCTACAAAGCTAAAAAGATAACTTTTCCGGGTTTAGCTCGATTTGTCAGCGAAAGTCTAAAGAGCAAGCTTGCCAGAATCAGCCTATTTGCAAGACAGTTTTTAGCCGAGCCAGCAGGTCGAGAGCTTTAATATCGTGGTCAGTAGTGGAAGTTGGGGTTTCGAGATGCTGGCGGAGTTGTTCCAGCAGCATAACGCTGGCACTTCGGTTATTAGTCATTCGGGCCTTCTCAATCACCGCCTGGGTCATCAAGGTTTGGGAATGGGTCAATTCATCGTAGAGCCGCCGCAACTCCACATGCAGGCTGTCACGCTCGTATTCGGTTTGCAATCGGGCGTTTTCGAGGATAGTAGTCTGTTGTTCTAACTCGGACAAAAGCTGTGTGTTGTTGCTGATTTGTTCTAAAGCTTTCAGGTTAGACTGTTCCATTTCTCGCAACAGCCGATTACTAAGCCGATCAACATAATGCAGTTGCTCAACTGACTGGCTGGGGGCAGCTATCACTTCTTCTACCGCTCTGGCGACTTTTGCTTCGGAATGCTCGGCTAAAACCTGGCAGGCGAAATCTACAACTTCCGGGTTATAGCTCCATATTCCCAGAAAGGGGCGTTGGCTCTCGCGTAAAGGCTGGGTGGTTTCCGATTCGATTTCGCGGCAAGCCAGCACTGCCTTGAAACGCGGTTCGTTGACGACCACAAACCAGTCATCTTCCCAGGCCGTCCCCGCCGATAGTGAACGTCCAAAGATTTGGACAGCGCGAGAAGTGGCGCGAAGTTGGTCATAACGACTATGCTCACCTTTGTAATAGCGAATATCCTGGAAAGCCGCAAAAATAACCGGCGACAATTGGTTCTCGATAACTTCATCTTCAAGGGCGTGGCTCAATACCACTAGAGTAGCTTTACATTGAAGATTAGATTGAAGCTCTGCGCCAAATTTTTGATGAAGGGCAGTATAGAGTGAGAAAACATGTTTGTCAGTCATCTACCTTACTTGCCTGTCTATAAGTGATTTAGGATATACTTCGCTTATTCTAATCGCTTGAAATTAGAAATTTCTGGTTATTTTAAGCTATTGATAAGGCTATGATACCTTTCCCCCACTAGAGCGTCAAGCGTTTTGATTGATGACAGCGTGAAGAGCGTGTTATAATTTAGTAGCCGTTTATCCAAATCAGTCCTTATAATCTATTTTATTTATTCACCACCGTACAGAATTTAGAAAAGAAACTTAGCTGAGAGTTTGAGGCTAACTCAAACTGATAGTCAATATTGAGCCAGTGTTCCAGTAACCGCCAACCCAACTGGAAAAAGCTCAGGTCGCACCGGCTAGTCCGATGTACTACGCTGTCCCAGTCGTGCTCGCGGGCGTAAGTCCCCAGATAAACTAGCCACCAGTAGGCGTAAACACAGCCAATCATCAAGCGGGCTAAGCGGTCGGGCTGGTCTAAATGGCTCTGGTCTAAGCGAAACCCCCGGCTCTTTTGGTCACTGAAAAAGGTTTCAATGCGATACCTTTTCTTATAGTAAGCGGCGGCTAGTCGGGCATTGGTGAAGCTGGTCACCAGATAAAGCGGAGCCTCATATTCCTTTTCCCAAACCCCAATCCCGGTGACTGGCCCCCAGCCTTCCCCACTAAAACCGAGCTTGTAATGGGCCACAAACCCACCCCTCGCCAACTTCCAGTCGCCGAATTTACCCCACCGGCGGCTCCGAGGGGTCCGGTACAAACTGCTCTTGGCCGTCCGCACCACCCACTGCCAACCATACTGACGGGCCGCCTCTTGAAGGAGCGTGCCGTCGAACTCGCCGTCACCCAATAGCACGACCTTTTGCCCCTCACTCAGCAAAGATTGGACTTGCTGTAGTAGTTGGAGATGACGTTCCTGAGCTAAATGACCTTTCTTACCCTCTACCACCAGCCAGGCAATTGGTAAGGCCCGCCCCGCGTAAACTACACTCACTACCAAGGCCATACACCCTCGCCCAACCGTACTGCCATCTATCACCAGCACCACTTCCTTGCGGCTACGGGCCAGGCCCGCCAGGAAAGCCTTTACAAACGGGACAAAGAAAAGCTCCTGAGAAAAGCTTTCAGTGGCGACCAGGCGTTTGAGACTGGCAATCTTGCTCTCGGTCTTGAGTGGGCGGGGGTCTTTAGCCGCCAGTTTAGGCAACTGAGTATGTCCCGCCGCTACGATGCCATTGACCAACCGGGCTAAGTGGTCAAGCGGTTGCAGTTGGCGTGGCCCCAGCGTACCGGGTAAAAGTTGTCGTAGACCGCTTTTTATGCGATTATATCTTTTGAAGTTGTCGCTCATCCGGTTCCTCCAGTCATTTGATTGGCTCTAACAATCTGACTGGTAGTTTACCACTGACGGCAACTTCCCCCTTTCCTTAATTCTGTACGCTAGTGAAATCAGAAGGGCAAAATTATATGAAAGAGTTTAATAGATTTGGAACACTCGACCCTGAAGAAGGTGATTCCCTATCTGTAACCACTCCATTGTCAACCCCGGTATAAGAAGGTAGGCCGCTAGAGGTGTCGTCTTATCCGGGTAAAGTTCGTTCCAGCAATAGCCGCCGAGGCTGGCTAAAGAGTACCCTGACAGCCGGAGCCGGACTGGCGGCTTTTAGTTTCCCCGCTACAAGCGAAGCTCAGACAACTCCCAGCTCGGTCCCACCACCCCTAGCCCATGCGTCGCAAACGCCCA
>JBBRSG010000058.1:0-38506 GCA_038245615.1 Chloroflexia bacterium
CATTGCCGGGCATTGAGCCGATGCCGCGCCGGATATTACTCCGCATCTTGTCATCGCTAATCCGCGAAGTGCTGAGGCGCGGGCCAGTTCCGCCCGCCCGCCCCTCTGCCGGATGACAATTGGTGCAGTTGTTATTGACAAACAGGGTTTTGCCCTCGGTTTCGACCTGGCTCAGGCTGGCAGGGGGGGGAGTTTCCGAGACATCTGCCCCGGTCAGAAAAATCATTGCCACCACCGCCAAGATTAATACGACCACCGCCGCAAACCCAAAAACGAGATAGTTGGGTCGGGCTGGCTCGCCCTCTTCGGCGGCTTGCTCGTTTAGCTGGGCCGCCACCCATTCATCGGCACTCAGATTGTCGCTGGCGGTGGAAACTTCCCCGCCTTCAACCTTCCCCTTTTCGAGGACAGCCTCCGGCCCGGTCTTTACTTCCGACGCGGACAGCCCCAAAGGTTTTAAATCCTCTAGTTTTTCCGCCTCCGCCTCGACCTTGCTATTACCCGCCGATTTCTTATCGGCTAATTCTTCCGACATCGCTACAAACTTTCTAGTGGTCAGTGGTCAGTGGTCAGAAAAATACGGTGCTGAGTACTGAGGACTGCCGACTGAGTTCGAGTTTCGACTTAGTAATTCAAAACTCAAAACTCAAAACTCAAAACTACCTACTGACCACTGACCACTTCCCTAAATCTTCCCGTCCCGTTTCAGACCCGCTAATGCTCCGGCAAAAATCTCAATCGTCTGGTCAATATCAGCTTCGGAGTGAACTGCCGATACAAAGCCGCCGTGTCCGCCCATAAGCTGTACTCCGCGATTGTCCAGTTCAATCCGCAACTGAGTGCGAAGCGGTTCAGGGATAGATTTTTTGAATTTAGCCTGAACTTCGGGTCTATCGAGGATTTCGGCGTACTCTGGCCCATAAATATCGCCGTTAGCAGGCCATTCGGTTGATTGTGTGCCATCGTTATCGAACAGGAGATGAAAGACCGAGCCGCGCCCGTAGGAAACCGCTCGTCCGCCCAACCCGGCTTCGGTGATGACTCCATTCAGGCCATCCCGCAAACGCTGGGCCAGCCGTCCAATCCGGTCATATAGCCGGGTTTGAGCATCTGGTTCAGCAATCATCGAAAGGGCCGCAATCCCCGCCGCAGCCGAAAGCGGATTGGCGTTAAAAGTGCCGTGATGCGGAATAAACTTCTTCCCGGCCTTGACGGTGAAAGGTTCGAGCAGGTCGGCCCGCCCCGCGATAGCTCCGCCCGGCAGCCCGCCCGCCAGAATTTTCGCCAGACAGGTCAGGTCGGGGGTCACGCCTTCGAGGGCTTGCACTCCGCCCGGCCCATAGCGGAAACCGCTCACGATTTCATCCAGGATAAAAACCACCCCGCGCTCGGCAGTCAGGCGGCGCAACCCCGCCAGAAAACCCGCTGGATTGGGTAACGCCCCCCAACCCGCGCCGTCGGCCTCGATGATGACCGCCGCCACATTGTGCTGACCGCTCAGGGTCTGCTCAACTGTTTTCAGGTCGGTGGGCAGGACAATGACATTATCGGCTACCGCCTGGGGAACGCCAATCGGGGCTTCGCCGGTCTGGTTTACTGCGTTATAATCGTGCCAGCCATGAAACCGTAGCCCAAATTTCACAATTTTTTCTTTGCCAGTGGCAATCCGGGCCAGCCGATAGGCCATCAGGGTCGTTTCGGTGCCACTGCTAAAAAAGCGAACTTTCTGGGCGGAAGGGATTAAGCGGCAGATGAGTTCGGCCCAGCGAATTTCTCCGACATGGTTCGCGCCGTAATGCGTGCCACGCCCCAATTGGGCCATCGCCGCCTGGGTAATCACCGGGTGACTATGCCCAAACAGCAAAGAACCGTGTCCCATCCAGTAATCAATATAGCGGTGTCCGTCCACATCATATTTGTACGCGCCCTCGGCCCGGTCAATATAGACCCCTGGGGTATCCCAATAGCGGCCCTGGTGGGTCACACCGTCCCATAAGAACTGTTCGGCTTCGTCGTGTAGCCGCAAAGAGTTGGGATTGGCCTCCAGAAATTCCGTCAAAGCCGCGCTTCCGATTTCAGTTTCCTGCAACATATTTTCTCTCCCAAATAATTCAAGCTTCGCCACCAATTAACTGGCCCATCTTAACAAGCCCTACCACTTTTGGCAATTCTGGATGGGTGAATTTACGGCGAGCTGTAAGGTGGTTTGTAATCCTGGCAGAGTATACTGAACCGAGGCTGGTGAAATTTCACTAAATAATCTGTAATCAATACAAACTGAAGGAAACCTGACTAGAATGAGCAAAAACACATCAAATCTAAAGACCTCAAACTCATTATGGGCAATCTTTATTTTCGCTATTTTCCTGGGGTTAGCTGGTAACTTTCTGCCTGACCGCACTACCCAGGCTCAGGCGATTAATCCCAACGAAAAGCGGATAGACTATTGCATTGAGTTTGCCAACATCGAAGACTACCCCGGCTATATTTTTATGGCGGCAGGCAGCACCGTCGCGGGCAAACCGCTTTCACCCCGCGATTGTATCAGCAATTATTATGGCGAAAGTTTAACCATCTTTGCCATCAAAGGTGGAGATTATTCGGCTACCGAAAAACATATCGCCGCCAGCCCCAAACTATTGCGCTCTAATATGGCTTTGGGCCGCGAACCTAACACTGAAAACTATATAAGCCCGGTAGGAAACGTGAGCAAAGACCATCCTCTCATCAAGGCGGTAGATGTTCTCAAGATTGAAGGCGTTACCAGCGACGGGGTGAAAATCCGCAAACTAAATGTCCGCTATAGTTACAACGATGGCATTACCGAAGAGCTACCCTATCAGAATCAGGCCATTCGTCCGGCCTTCAAAGATGCGCCCGGTGGTTCAAATTCGACTGACAGCAGCGCAAGTGGCTTTGCATGGTGGTGGCTGATTTTCCCGATAGTAGCCTTGCTGACGATTGCGGCCTTTTTTACCACCCGCCAAAAGCGACCCCGCCCCTGAGAAAAACTATCGTATATACCTTTATTACCTTACCAACTAGCTTGATTAACTAGCTTAGATGAAAAACACGTATATTTTATCGGGCGAATCGGTTTTTTAATCAGCTTGCTATGAAATTTCGTTTATAAACTCGGCCTTCGCCTAAAATTTTGTGCGATTTATCATTGCATCGCAACCAAAGTTAGGATATATTTGTGGTACACCGAAAGTTTTAGAAAACTGCCGGTGGCATTCAATGGCGAATGGGTTAGTAAAGGAGTAGTACCAAATGAACGCAAAAGCACAAGTAGCGTCCCTGTCCCGTTTCACCCAAGTTCCGGTCAAGGTAGTCAATCGCAGCCTCAAGCGGTTGCGAGGCCGCCCGGTGGTTGCCCGACCTCGCTTGCATACCCCCCTGAACCTCAGTAGTGAACCGCGCACCGATATTCCGCCTCATATTTTAGCCGAGCGCCCCTGGTTGCGCTTTTATCAGGCCGATGTCCCCCTGAATCTGGCTTCTTCCGAAGAAACTTTGCCCGCTTTATTGCGGCACAGCGCCCGCCAATTTCCCGACAACTCTGCCCTGATTTATTTCGGGCAGCGCCTGACTTACCGGGAGTTAGACCATGCCGCCGACCAGTTTGCCACCGGGTTGCGCGACTTGGGAGTATTGCCAGGAGACCGGGTGGCCTTGCTCCTGCCCAACTGTCCCCATTTTGTGATAGCCTTCTATGGGGCGCTGCGGGCCGGGGCAATCGTGGTAGCCTGCAACCCGACTTACACCGAAACCGAACTGGAACACCAGTTGCGGGATGCCGGGGCGAAAGTCCTCGTCGGCCTCAGCCTGTTCTATGAGCGGATTGCGGCGGTGCGCGAAAAAGTCGGACTACAGCAGGTCATTATCGGCAACGTCAAGGATTACTTTCCCGCGGCCTTGCGAACCGTCTTTACGGTTGCCAAAGAGAAAAAAGAGGGCCACCGTGCTAACCTGACTGCCCCTCATACTTACCGTTGGCTGGAATTTCTAAATATCTATACCAAAGCTGATCTAGCCGCTCCGGTGGAAGTGTCGCCTGATGCCACTGCCCTGTTTCAGTATACCGGCGGCACCACTGGCCTGCCCAAAGCGGCCATGTTGAGCCATCGCAACCTGGTGACAAACGCCCGGATGTGCTGGGCCTGGCTCGGAACGGGCGAAAAAGGCCACGATGTGACCCTGGCGGCGATTCCCTTTTTCCACGTCTACGGTCTGACGGTGGCCCTCAATACCACGATTCTAGCGGGCGGGACGCTGGTGCTTTTGCCGCGCTTTGCCCCGCTAGATGTGCTGAAAAATATTGAACGCTATCGCCCGACCCTGTTTCCCGGCGTTCCGGCGATGTATATCGCCCTGATAAATCATCCCAGGGTCAAGGAGTTCGACCTGAGTTCGATTGAAGCCTGTATGAGCGGGGCTGCGCCTTTGCCCCTGGAAGTGGCGACCCACTTTGAGGCTCTGACCGGAGCGCGGTTGTTCGAGGGTTTCGGGATGACCGAGTCCAGCCCGGCGACCCACGCCAACCCGATTTTCGGGACGCGCAAGCCGGGGAGTATCGGGTTGCCCATGCCGGGGGTGCAGGCTAAAATCGTGGATTTGGAGACGGGTAATACCGACTTGCCACTTGGCGAAATCGGCGAAATGGTGATTTCCGGGCCGGTAGTGATGCAAGGGTATTATAACCGGGCTGATGAAACTGCCGGGGCAGTCCGCGATGGCTGGCTCTATACCGGCGATATTGCCCGGATGGATGCCGACGGCTTTTTCTTTATCGTAGACCGCAAGAAAGACATGATTTTAAGCAACGGCTTTAATGTCTATCCCCGCGACATCGAAGAGGTGCTTTACCAGCATGGCGCGGTCAAAGAAGCGGTGGTTATCGGCGCACCCACTTCGCGGGGGGATGATTTGGTCAAAGCTTTTGTGGTGCTAAAAGAGGGTCAAACCGCCAGCCAGGAGGAGCTAATCGAGTTCTGCCGCGAGCATTTGGCCCGCTATAAAGCCCCGCGCCAGATTGAATTCCGCGAAACTTTGCCCAAGACCTTGATTGGAAAACACCTGCGCCGGGTTCTGGTAGAGGAAGAGCGCCAAAAGCTGACGGCGAAAGCGGCGGACACCCTGGCGACCCCGGTGCTTGCCGCAAAGGTAGCGCCGCCCTTAATCAGTTTGTCGCGTTTTGGGCCTATCACCCAACGACTGAAGTTGCCAGACCAGTTGCGAATGCCCAAACTGAATCTGCGGATACCTTTTCTTTAGCCAAGTTAGCCAAGTCGGTAGGGGCGTACCGCGGTACGCCCCTACTTTACCCCAAACCAATCAAACGGGTATAACCTGAGTGGCAGCTACTTGCCGACATACCAAAATTTTAGCTGGCTATTGCCCAGGGCGGCGGTTAAAAAATCACCGTCCGGGCTGAAAGCCACCCACGCTGCCGACGACTTTAGTTTCAAGATTAGGCCCGGTTGTCCGGTAGCCACCACCCATAGTCGGACGCTTTCATCTTCCGCCCCGCTTGCCAGAGTTTTGCCATCGGGACTGAAAGCCACTGAACGGACTTCCTCGGTATGTCCTCGCAAGTTCTGAAGCTCTTTTTCGGTAGCCACCGACCATAGCCGGATAGTCGCGTCTTTCGAGCCACTGGCGACCAATTTGCTATCGGGGCTAAAGGCGGTGGGTAAGACCCAGCCGTTATGCCCGCGCAAAGTCGCCATGTTTTGACCGCTTTCGGCATCCCAGAGCCGGACGGTAAAATCGAGCGAACCACTGACCAACCGCACCCCGTTGGGCGACCAGGCCACGCTTTCGACCCAGTTGCCGTGACCGTTCAGGGTTTTTAGCAATTTACCGCTTTTCACTTCCCACAATCGCAAGCTGGTATCTTTAGAACCGCTGACCAGGGTTTTGCCGTCGGGACTAAAGGCCACCGAAGCCACCTCGTCGTTATGCCCGCGCAGGGTGGCAAGCTCGACCCCCTCTGGCAGTTGCCATAGCTTGATGGTGCGGTCTACCGAGCCTGTCGCCAGGGTCAGGCCATCGGAACTAAAAGCCACCGAGCGCACTTCGCCGCTGTGACCTTTAAGGGTTTTTAGCTCTTTTATATCTTGCTTGGATGATATATCCCAAAGCTTGACGGTTTTATCCGCCGAAGCCGAGGCCAGAATTTTACCATCGGGGCTGAACACCGCCGCCCACAAACCGCCACTATGTCCGCTCAGGGTTGCCAGTTCCTGCCCATAGCTATAGGCCGGTTTTGGAGTGGCAGTAGGCAAGGGGGTCGCGGTTGGTAGGGCGACTGTCGCTGTCGGGGTGGGTGGCAGGGCCGTCGCCGTCGGGACGAGGGTCGCCGTCGGTAAGGCTGGAATAGTAGTCGCCGGCACTGGGGCAGGCGGCGTAACCGTTATTCCCGCCGGTAAAGGCGCTGTCGTCACATCGCCACAGGCTGTCAGTCCGATGAGCAGACCAGTTAATACTAAATAAAAAGCAGGTTTTCTAAACAATCTGGAATGTGAAATCAACGATAAATTCTCAAACTTCCGTTTTATTCTGATAAAGATGAACCCTTTGAGATATGCGCTAGGATTTATTTCTTAAAAAGCGGTCACGCTGCCGTATCAGCATTATGCAACAGACCAGCGAGATTATAATAAAAATTCCCGCCCCAATGCTCAGTTCGGTGGGTAAAAGCCCCAAAAAGACGAATGGCACCGCAAAAAAAAGATAAGTCGCCAGCGAGATTATCGAACCCCAAAAGGCCAGCTTGCTGTAAAAAGGCAAGGTCAGCATTACCCACAGCTCGACGATAATCATTAACGACCCCGCCGGGACAATCCGAAAGCGGTTTTCCGGTTCTTTATCCGTCACCGAAATAAAAATCATCCAGATTGTCGCCAACAGTGCGATTAAAAAAACCAACGTGACAAACAGGGTTTCCCAATCGCGTACCTGCCAGGCATTGCGGCGGGTTGACTTCGGTTTATTTATCTGGGTAGTTTTGGTTGCCATTCCTAAGTGAGACCGATTGGCGGGGGTCAGGGATTAGAATAATCCTGCCCTGACCTCTGCCGTTTAGTCCTTGACCCCTTTCTTGCGGGTAAAAATAACTTCGTTGAGGCTGCCGGTGCGGTAGCCGTCCAAGTCGAGCGATACAAAGGCATAGCCGATGGCGTGCAAACCTCGTGAGATTTGGCGGCGGTTGGCCTCGTCCAGAAAGCGGGCAAAATCGCTAGGCCGGATTTCAATCCGAGCCATATCGCCGTGATGACGCACCCGCACCCCATCAAAGCCCATATCCTGCAAAAACTCCTCGGCCCGGCCCACTTTTTCGAGGGCCTCGACTGTGACCGGCGTACCATAGGGAATTCGTGACGAAAGACAGGCCGCCGCCGGTTTATTCCAGGTCGGCAAACCCAACGCCCGCGACAGGTCTCGAATATCCTGTTTAGTAAATTCGGCCTCGACCAACGGGCTACGAACTTGCAATTCTTTTCCGGCGCGTTGTCCGGGGCGATGGTCGCCCTTGTCGTCCAGGTTAAAGCCGTCGGCGATAAAAGCAAAACCCTCGCGCTCGGCGATTTCATTCAATTCGGTAAAAAGAGTATTTTTGCAAAAATAACAGCGATTGGGGCTATTCTCGACATAACCCTCTCGCTCCATTTCATTGGTATGCACCAGAATTAGGCGTGCGTCCATTTCTTCAGCGTGGCGTTTTGCCAGCTCGATTTCGCGGGGTGGAATCGAAGGCGACACTCCCAGACAGCCCGCCGCCCGCTCCGGTCCAAGCACGAGATGGGCCATCTTGAGAACCAGAGCGCTATCTACCCCGCCGCTATAGGCCACCAGCAAGCTACCGTAGCCGCCCAGAACCGTCGCCAGTCGCTCGGCTTTGGCTTCAATTGTCGGGTTTTCTATATTTAAGTCCAGAATTTTTAGGGTCATTATTAATCACTTCCTGAAAACACTTTTTGATTTTCGGTTTTTTAAATTTGCTTTGTAAGACTTTGTAAACTTTTAAATCTTAACGCCCTAAAGAGTAACATAGCCCGCCCCGCTTTTCAAGTTTGGTGAGGTCGCCTGGCTCGAAAAAAGCGGCAAATTTTCGCCGAGTTTCGCCGAATAACCCCGATTTTGCATGGATTGGCGGTTAATGCTATAATCCAGCTATAACATATGCTCTACGCAACAAGCAACACTTTGCGTATAGTACAAATTAACATAAGTAATACACTTGGGGTTTTATAATTCTCCTCAAAATAGGCCCAAAACTCAAGCTGTTCAGGCTGGTTTGGAGGCTGAAACTAAAGGAAAGCGCTTCCTTATTGCAGTACTTGGATTAAAGTACCTGGCAAGGCTCGTTTTCTGGTCAGGATTTTGAGGGGCAAGGAAGATTGTTCTTTTGAGTACGGCGCTTTGGTTGTACCACTTCTGGCAACAGGCTATAAATCTGGGGCTGAAACGGAATAAAGAAGTGAAAGAGCATCCCTTCAGGAGCAAATAAAGAGAATTGATAAACCAACAACGGGTTTCCTTTCCGCTAACTTTTCGTAATTTATCTAACCAGACTAATCTTCGTAGCCTGCTGACCGGGCTTATGGTCGCTCTGCTAACCTTGAACATCCTCTTGAGCGGGATGGCAAGGCCGGTTTCGGCTGGCCCAATCGGGCCGGGGCTTAGTTCCCTCGGTTTGCAACATCTCTCCGAAACGCCTGCCGTCCTGAATATTGGGCGCTATTCCACCATCAACAATGTGCGTCTCCAAAATAACGGTATGCTGACCCTCAATCGAGAAGCGGTGGTCGCTCCGGTCTGGAGCGGCAATTGGGCCGATTTTGGGCTGTTTAGCGCCCAGCCCCAACGTCTGGAGATGCCCTTTAATACCTTGAGGGCGACCTGGACGGCGGAAGTCCCGGAAGGCACTCGGCTGGAAGTAGATTTGCGAGTCAGCCCTGATGCGGTCAATTGGACTTTCTGGCAAATACTGGAACAGAGCGGGCAACTGGCTGATTTTGGGGCGGAGAATGCTTTTTTGTATGCTCAATATCGGATACGGCTGTTTAGCAATCAGGTCGGTAACTCGCCGTTGTTTAAGGATATTCAGCTCGAAGCCAATCAGCGCGACCTGAATGGCGTGGCTACCGCCCGGCTTTTCGCACTTTCCGCCGCCGATGACAAGGCCAAACCCGCTCCGCCTCCGCCGCCGACCTATAACGTTCACGCTACGCGGGAAGGTTTGGTCGGCGGGCGAACCGCCAACGGACATATCATTCAACCCCGTGACCGTTTTGTATCGCTACCGAGCTGGACGGCCCTCAATGACAAGGACAAATGGGATTACAAAGTCCGCATCGTTACCTCTAAAGGAACGAGTGCGATAGCTCCGGTCTGGGATGTTGGACCCTGGAACTTTAAGGATAACTACTGGCACAATCCCCGCTTTGAGTTCAAAGACCTGCCTATTGGAGTGCCACAGGCCGAAAAAGCTTTTTACGAAAAGCATAACAAAGGTTTAAACGAAAGTGGCGCAGGTATCTATAATCCCAGCGGGATAGACATCGCCGATGGCACTTATTGGGACGAACTCGGTCAAAAAGGGGCTTGGGACGGCAAAGTAGATGTTACCTTCCTATGGGAAGGGGCGCTGCCGGGCGCGGCCACTACCAGCGATGTGACTGCTGTCGGAGCGTGGCATAATGGGGTGGTCGTCAAGTGGAATACTAGCCTGGCTACTTCCTCCTGGGTCGAATATGGCCTGACCCAGAATTTCGGACAAACCAGTTGGGTGGATGCCAAGATGGTTTCGGCTCATCAGGTGGTTTTGACCGACCTCGTGCCAGGCCAGACCTATCATTTTCGGGTACGCGGCAAAGACATCTATGGGACTGAAACTGCCTCGCCAGTCTCGACTTTCAAAACCCTGCCGGGCCTGACCGTCCCGTTAGCGGGTTTCCAGAAAGATGTGGGTATTGGGCTGAAAGTTGCCAAAGACAATACCGGGCTGACTTTGCTGGGTGGTCGGGTCAATCCTGGCTACTGGAACGACAATCCCATTGAGGATTACACCGCCGGGGCGAGCATCAGCCCCAACAGCTTTACTCTCTCTGGCAACCTGGATTTTGATATTGCCCCGACCTGCGACGACAAGGGCCAAAATTGTTTGATGGGTTACGGGAGTGGCTATAAATATTTTGTGCGGCTGTCCAATCAAAAAGGTGATATGCTTGAGTTTGGCTTGATTCACGATGTAAGCGGGCTGTCGCCCCACAGTATGACCCTGATGATTGAGGGGAAGGTGGGAGGTAAGCTTATCCGCCAATATAATCCGCCTGACTCTGGCGACCAAAAGCTACCACATCATTTTCATTTTTTCTGGTGGGAAGGCAAATTACTGCTTATCTATAATCACGGGCAGCCCCAGGTTTTTAACTTCAAGGCCGATGACCTGAACATCAGCTTTATTGGGGCAGGTCGAGCCAAAGGTGACATTCTAGCCGCCAGCTTCCAGAATATCGCTTTTAGCCCTAACGGGTTAAAGTAAGGTAGTTAACGGCGCGTTCAAATTTGAATAATCTCTTACTCGGTTGCTGAACTCAAGCTGGTAGCAACTGCGTTGAGATTGTCCACACTATCGCCACTAGCCAGAATATTATCCTTGAAAGCTTGCCCGACTGCCGAAATATCGCGCAGTCGGGGTAGCACTTGATGAATTGCCTCGGCTTGTTGTTGCACCGCATCCATAATCTGCCCGGTCAGGTTGCTGGTGCTGCTGACAATCTGGACTACTTCCTGAATAGAAAGACTGGTGTCTTGGGCCGCTCTGGACAGCAACTGGATTTCGCTCTGTCCGCGCTCGGTCAATTCCACGCATAGTCCGACCGCCTGTTGCACCCGCGCCACAATTTCGCGGACGGTGGTGCTGGCATTGCGGGCGCGTCCCGCCAATCTTTGCACCTCGCCCGCTACCGCCGCAAAACGCTTGCCGGTTTCCTGGGCCTGGGCCGCTTCTAATGAGGCATTGAGGGCCAGCAAATCTATCTCGTCAGCGATGTCTATAATCAGTTCAAAAATCTGCTCGATTTCGCGGGCCTGGGTTTCCAGGTCGGCGCTCAGGGCGGCAGTTCGGGCCACCCGCGACTCAAATTCCTCGATAATAATAAGGCCATTCTCGATACTGACCGCCCCAACCTGGGAATAGCGTCGGGCTTCTTCGGCAGCGTTACTCAGTTGCTGGGTAGAGCCAACCAATTGGAGCGAACCGCGTTCCAAACTTTCCATACGGGTAGTAATGTCCTGGATAATGTGCAACTGGGTGACGGAGAGTTGCTCCTGCCGCTCGAAGGAGGTCGCCAAATCTATCGCCAGATTACCGATTAAGCGGCTAACAGTCTGTTCCTGGCTTTCTTTCAGGATAAGTTCGCGGTTGTCGGTAGCCAGCCGTTGATTTTGAAGCTCAAGCTGCTCGTTGAGGCGACTGATATTTCGGTGTAAAAATGCCGCCAGCAGACCCAACCCGGTCATCACAATTAGCGGAAAGGCCAATAACGGCAGCATATCCAGAAAAGTGCGTTCTACCCGTAGAAAGGTAAAGATAATCGTCAGCGTCATGATTATGGCGGTCATCCAGATTACCGAGCGTAGTCCGGCGATAATCACTGCTACCATTATCATCAAACCCAGCATGGCCGACCCGACTTTGACATAATCCAATAGCTCAAACTGGCTTTCGAGCAGCAGCATTCGAATCGAATAGCTCAACAGGGTTGCCCCGAAAAAGATGACAATTGCTGAATAATAAAAGCCGAAGCTATTCACCACGTAAGTAATGACCACCCCGACCAGGAGGACGACCAGCGAAAAAAAGATTGAGGCGCGGGGATTCACAATTTGTTGAAGCGGCAAATAAGCCAACAAGAAAAGAAAAGCCCCCAGGCAGATACTATTTAGTAACTGGGCGCGTTGTTCCTCCCGCCGGGATAAATCCAGTTCCTCGTTGGGGGTAGTCAACCGCAGCCATAGATCATACCAGTTGAAGCGGGGGGGCGAAAAACCTTGAAAAAATTCGGTCCAGCGTTGGTCACTTTCCTCGGCAGAGTGTTCATCGTTTTCAGTCCATTCGATAGTATTTTCGAGGGGTTGGGTCAATTCGCGCCCGGCTTCTTCCAAATCCTCCACCGCTTCCAGCAAACGATGGGTAGCATGTCGAATTTCAGTGCTGTTAGCGGCGATAATCGGCATCACATCCATAATCCCGATGACGGCGGTTTGCTGGCCCTGGATATTACCCAAAATATTCTCACCGAGGTGAGTGGTGCGTTCCACCCCTTTGACAATATCCCGAACCGTATCCGAAGCGCCGCGACTACTTTGGGTCAGGCCTATTGCCCGTTCCTGGCTATCTTTGTTGGTCTGGGCCAGATTATTGACGCTGCCCTGTAGCAAAGCCGCTACCTGCCGCACGACTTCCACCGCATCCCGCGAGCGCAAGGCCAGGCGCTGGACTTCGGAAGCCACCATCGTAAAGCGTCGCCCATATTCACGGTTTCCAGCAGCTTCGATTGAGGCATTCAGGGCCAGTAGATTGGTTTCCTCGGCTACTTCGCTAATCGAACTAACCACCTGGTCAATGTTGCGAGCTTCTAAGGTCAGTTCCTCGACACTATGATTTATTAAATCCAGATGTTGCTGCAACCGCCCGTAGGCCGCTGCATTGGTGCGAATGACATCCGCCTCGCGGTTGGCAACCGTCACGGCATTCCCGGAAACCTGGCTGGCCTGTACCGAAAGTGCGTCAATCCGCCGGGCCACCCGCCCCAATTCCTCCAAAGCCGCCCCGACATCTACTACCGCGACCTGTTGTTGATCAATATTAAAAAGCTGACTTTCAAAAGCACTTTTAAGCTGAAAGAGCAAACCTTGTAATTCCGCGGTCAAGCGTTCCGAAAGCTGGCGTTTGAGGGCCAGTTGGGAGGAAGAATTTTCCAGGCTGTTTTTACGCCGAATCAGCCGCTCGGAGAGGCCAAAGATATTGCGCTCGAAGATTATTGCCAGCAACCCGGCTAATCCCAAATAGGCGACTGGGGTCGAGAGCAAAATAAGGTAAAAACCTGGGCCGGATTGTCCGATAGTTTCCGAGATTTGAGGAACTTTTATAATCCCGACCACACTACAGGCTAC
Organism: Chloroflexia bacterium; assembly: GCA_038245615.1. GTDB lineage: Bacteria > Chloroflexota > Chloroflexia > Chloroheliales > Chloroheliaceae > 54-19. Next base: position 13,189 of record JBBRSG010000058.1, read on the forward strand.
AATACTTATAAAAGTCAATCCCAGACAGGCCCGCGCCCCGGCGACCACCCCGGTAGTTATAATCGCCAGAACCAACAACATCATGCTTGACCGAAAATCGAGATAGATAAGTTTTGGGTCATTGCCGGGAGTAGTCACGACATAGTAGCCCAACGCTATTAGCGAAGCCAGACCATTAGTCAGGGCGGCCTGGACTACCATTCCAATTTTGCTCAGGATAAAGGCAATCGAAAGGCCAATCAAGAAAATGATGATACTGGTAAAAATCCGGTTGCTATCGCGGTTTACAATGGTAAAAGGGGTTGCAAAAAGTAGTACCCCCAGTTCGGTCAAAAGCAAAATATTGAGTAGTCGCGCCCGGCTTTGCCGATAGGCTGAAACCGAAACCATCGGCTGAATTAGCCAATCGGCCCACTGCCCCAGGTTCTGAGGAAGGGTATTCGGTTTCAAGCCACTTTCACTTATCATTTTTTTGTCCCGTGTTAGACCCGTTAGTTTATTCGTTTAGCGCCGCGACCCCATTCTTTGTCACGCAAAATAAATTTCTGAATTTTGCCAGTTGAGGTTTTGGGCAACTCGCCAAATTCCACCGCCGCCGGACACTTGAAATGAGCCAGGTTTTCGCGGCAGAAGGCAATCAACTCCTGTTCGGTCAGGTTGGCCTCCGGTTTGAGAGTGACAAAGGCTTTTGGGCGCTCGCCCCACTTTTCGTCAGGAATGGCGACTACCGCACATTCCAGAACTGCCGGATGGCGGGCGATAGTCTGTTCCACCTCGATAGTCGAAATGTTTTCGCCCCCCGAAATAATTATGTCTTTCTTGCGGTCACGCAACTCGACATACCCATCAGGGTGTGATACCGCCAAATCGCCGGAGTGAAACCAGCCGCCCGCGAAAGCAGTCTCGGTAGCTTCCGGCTGGGCATAATAGCCTTTCATGACGTTATTACCGCGCATTATTACTTCGCCCAAAGTCTGGGCATCGCGGGGAACATCCTGCATCTGGTCGTCCACCACCCGCACGACATCCGCCCCTAGATAGCTTTGTCCCTGCCGCGCCAGAACCTTAGCCTGGTCTTCCAGCGGCAATTCATCCCAATCCCGATGCCATTCGCAGACCGTAATCGGCCCGTAGGTTTCAGTCAGGCCATAGACGTGGATAGGCCGCAAGTTCAAGGTTTTAAGCTGCCCAATCAGGGTCGGTGAGGGGGGCGACCCGGCGACGGTTAAGGTCACTTCCCGCGCCAGCCGTTTGGCTTTGGGGTGGTTGACCAAACTAATCTGAACAGTCGGCGCTCCGCTATAATGGGTCACGCCATCGGTTTCCAGCAAATCCCAAATCTGGCCTGGGTCAATCTTTCGCAGACAGATATTTGTCCCAGCAATCGCCGAAGTAGCCCAGGTATTGCACCAGCCGTTACAATGGAACATTGGCAGCGTCCAGAGATAGACCGTATCAAAATTCATGCCGGTTTCGATAACTTGGCCCAGGGCATTCAAATAAGCCCCGCGATAGGTGTACATAACCCCTTTGGGTCGCCCGGTAGTGCCGGAAGTATAATCTATGGTGATAGTTTCTTCTTCGTCTAATAGCCAGCTTTCCGGCTCGTCCGCCGAAGCTGCCGCCAGAAATTGCTCATAGGGGTCGCTGGCAGCCCCATTATCGTCCACCCGCACCGTCTGGAATTTGGTGGAGTCGGCCTCGCTCAACAGGTGTTCCAGTTCAGCATCCACAAATAGAAAAGTTGCCCCGGAATGCTCCATGATATAGGCAATTTCGTTGGCGTTTAAGCGAGTATTGATGGCTACCAATACCCCGCCCGCCGCCGGTACTCCAAAATGGGCTTCCAGCAAAGCCGGGATATTGGGACACAAAAAAGCCACCCGGTCTTCTTTCTTTAGCCCTGCCGCTCGCAAGCCGTTTGCCAACTGGTTGACCCGCTCTTCAAATTGCCGATAATTATAGCGCCTTTCGCCATGCACAATCGCAATTTTTTCGGGAAATATTCGGGCGCTCCGTCGCAAAAAATTAAGCGGGTTCAATTCGGTTCGATATACGCGCTGGTTTTCCATTAGCTCCTCCTGTGAAAAGTGATCAGTGGTCAGTAGGCTAGTTGTGAGTTTGAGTAACCTGCTAACGATTACCACTAGCTATATTTTCTTACCACTCAGGCTGCATTTTCTGACCACTGGACACTGACTACTGACCACTGCTTGATAGCTTTATTCAAGCATAAAGTTAGGATTTGTCAATCGTATTAAGTAATGACTGCGCCAATCAGTTTGCCGATGCCGAAGGTAATAGCCGCCGCTATCAGGCCAAATGTTACTTGCCGGATACCGGCGAGAAGGGCATTGCGTCCGGTCAAGAGGGTGATGCCCGACCCAACCCCAAACAGAGCTACGGCGCTCAACGCTACGCTGACCCAAACCGCCGTCATCCCATTTAGAAAGAAGTAAGCTGTTACCGGGATTATCGCCCCGATTGCAAAGCAAATGAAAGAAGTAATCGCAGCAGTCCAGGCCGAGCCACTCAATTCTTCGGCATCACCCTCAAAGTCTTCCCGTGAGCGCGTGTTCAGAGCCGAGTTTTGGTCTTTTATCAACCGCGCCGCCAGACTTTTAGCCTCCTTTTCCGGCAAGCCTTTAGCCTGATAAATCAAGGCCAATTCTTCGGCTTCTTCCTCCGGCACTTCGGCGATTTCCTGTTTTTCGACCTCAAGCTGATGCTGATATAACTCGCGGGCGCTCTGCACCGAAAGCCATTCGCCCAGGGCCATCGAGCAAGCCCCCGCCAGTAGGCCCGCCAGCCCGGTAATCAGTACCGATTTTTCGGCTAAGTCTGCTCCGGCGACCCCCATTACCAGGCTCAGATTAGACACCAGCCCATCATCTATCCCCAGCACTGCCGCCCGCAAAGCGTTGCCGTCGTTCTTGCGGTGTCGCCCTTCCAGTTGGGCAATCGCATAATTTTCTATTTCACTCTCTTTCGCGGGTTTCTGGCTAATCGCTTCCAGCAACCGGGCGTGGGATTGTTCCTGTTGCGGCAACCCGGCTTCGGTAGCTTCCGGCTGATTATCATACTGGTGACTACCGCTTCTTTCCAGGCTGGTGAGACGGGGCAGCACGAAGCCCGGCCCGAACCGCCGGGCCAGAAAAATCAAGGTGCGGGTACGCCATGCTGGTTGGTGCTGAGTCGGGACGGTTGCCCCGACCAGCTTGAGTTTAGCTTCCCAAAAATGAGAGTGGGTTTCCTCCGAAACTGCCAACCGCCGATAAATCTCCCTGAGTTGAGGCTTTTCCTCCATTTCCGAGATAGCGTGATAGAGGGCGGCGCTGTTGCGCTCCTCCTGCCAGTTTTCCAGATAGCGTTGGGCTTTCTCCAAATTTGCGGGCATAACGTTTCCTTCTAAATTTATCTCTCAAAATCTATATGTATATATGGTCAAGTGATGCTTGTTTCGACTAACCGCATTATAACCTTTAGGGTTTTATCTTGAAACGAAAATCGGTTAGGTGGTTATTTGAACCAAATCTTTTACAACTTAAAAACATGCTATTAAAAAAACGTTAAAGCTTTTGTAAAGAGCTTATGGCACTATGAATATAGAGATGAACCTCGGAAAAATCAAGCCAAACGACCAAACTAAATAACCAAGCTAAATAACAACGAGAGAGAGTGAAACCGTGAATAGAAAAGATTTTGTCAAGGTAGTAGCCGTTGGCGCGGCGGGGCTAGGGCTGCCCGCTCTGGCACTCGAAGATGCCCAGGCCGGTGAGGATACCTATCGAGTAGACAGTTCCAAAGCTTCCAGCGTCGTATTCCCGCAGGGAGTATTGTCGGGCGACCCTAAGCCGAGTAGCCTGATATTGTGGACGCGGGTCGCTGAAACCGCGCCCACCGCCCAGGTTGCCTGGCAGGTTTCCGAATCGCGGCGGTTTAACCGGGATTCGATTATTGCCCAGGGTGTCTATAATACCGAGGCCAGTGTGGATTATACCGTCCGGGTCAAGCTGACCAACCTGGACTCCTATACCCACTACTTTTATCGTTTTATCTATAAAGGCGCAGTCAGCATCACCGGACGCACTTTGACCGCGCCAGAGTCGGATTGTGAGCAAGATGTCCGCTTTGCCTATATCAGCTGCCAGGATTATACCAACGGTTTCTATAGCACTTTGGGGGCATTGGTCGAAGAAAAGCTCGACTTTATGGTACACCTGGGCGACTACATCTATGAAACTGTCGGCGAGAGCTTTCAAGGTAGTGTGCGGACGGTCAATTTGCCAGATGGCAAGCCTTTGCCGAGTGGCGGCAAGTATGCCAACACCCTGGCGGACTATCGCAATATCTATCGCACCTATCGCAGTGACGCGCAGATGCAGGCTCTTAATGCCCGCTTTCCGCTAGTGGCTATCTGGGATGACCACGAATTTAGCGACGATTGCTGGGGTGCGACCAGTACTTATTTTGGCGAGGCCGTCCCGGAATTTACCCCCGACCGCCGCAAGACCGCCAACAAGGTCTGGTTTGAATATATGCCAGTGGACATCCCGGCCTTTGATGGCACTAAACCCTATGACCAGAGCTTGAGCATCCATCGCTCTTTTCGGTTTGGCAAGCTGCTGGAACTGATTATGACTGACGAGCGGCTCTATCGCTCCGACCATCTGATACCGGAAGGCCCGGCTATTCCGGCGATTGGTCACGCTGCCAATTCGTATATTGGTTCGCGCTACTTTGTGCCAAAGCAGTATTTCGATGGGCTGCAAGCTGCCAAACCGCCGATTTCGATGCTGGGCGCAACCCAGAAGCAGTGGTTCAAGGACAAGCTCAAAAACTCGCAGGCCAAGTGGAAATTCTGGGGTAGCGAAGTTTCGTTGCAGCGCATGTTGCTCGACTTGACCCCTTATGGCGCAACCAAATTTTATTTCGACCTTGACCAATGGGACGGTTATGGACGGGAGCGCAGCGAGTTGATGAAGTTTCTCAAGGATAACCGGATTAAGAACGTAGTCGGAATTTCGGGCGATATTCACGCTTTCTTTGCCGGGAAGGTTTTTGAAGACTACGATAAGCAGAACGAACCAGCCACAATGGTAGATTTTACCGGGGCGGGGGTCAGTTCTTCCTATCTGTTCAACGCCATTTATGGCGGGGTTGCCGCCCCTGGTTCGCCTTTCGCAGCCCTCGAACCATTGTTGCGCTATAATCCCGCCACCGATAAAAATGGAGTAGACACTTTCTTGCAAGTGGCTAACCCGAATATCAAGTTTGTCCGCAGCCGGGCCTATGGCTATAGTGTGGTCAAGGTCATGGAAGACAAGGTGCGGATAACTTTCAATGAGATGGAAGGGATAGACCGCCCTGACCGCCCGGTCAAGTATAAGTATCCTTTCGTGGTCAAAGATGGCATCGCCGATATTATCGTCCGCCCGACCCAGGTTGTCGCAGACGATGAAGAAGACGAAGATTAGCTCCAAAATCAATCAGTAGTAAAAAAGGCTTTGCTCGCTTTATCAAAAGCGAGCAAAGCCTTTTTGGTTGTGAGAAGTGCATTCATGAAAAAACTTTAATCCCATTTGTAAGGTGATTTGTTAGCTTAAAGTGGTAAAATTAGTAATGACCGACGTTTATACTGGTAGTGGTTTTATATTTGTAGGTTTACTTGCAGGTTATACTGGTAGGTTATACTGGTAGTAGCTGATTTGTCGCAGATAATACGTCGGTTATAGGCAGGGAACAACTGGCCCGCCGAAGTGCCATTCCCCCGCTCACCTCCCCGAAGTAAATTCAGGAATAAAATGTTGCGTGCCTGGAATTAAAGCTTAGACTAATTCCTCAAATGGGCGCTAATATTTGATAACAAGAAAATAGAGGGTTATGAGCAAGAAAATCATGGCACTGGGTCTAGTGCTAATTATTTTTTTCATCGGATTCTACCTTTTTACTGGTCGTCCCCAAGAGGAAAAAATAGAATTTGGACAGGTTTTAGCTAAAGCTGCCAATGGCGAAGTCAAAACCATAACCACCAATCCCAATAATCACAGTCTGGTTGTGGTTCTCAAGAGCCAGCCCGACAAAAATTATAGCAGCGTATACCCCGCCGGAAAATCCCACCTACACGACATCTTTATGACTGTCGGCATCCCCCTGGATAATTATCCCGATGTTAAACAGGAAGTAGCAGTAGGGGAGCGCTGGCGAGTTTCCTTTTTGCTAGTGGCAATTTTGCTGTTGGTAAGCGGAGTTTATTGCTGGTTACGCAACCGAAACAATCAAGATGAGGGGGAGCGAAGCGGCGGTTTCAGCACCGGTTTTGGCCCTACCAGGGTTGGACGCAGCCGAGCCAGGCTAGTAACCCCCCAGAAAGTCGGGGTGACTTTTGCCAATGTCGCCGGGGCAGTCGAGGCCAAACAGGAACTGGCGGAAGTGGTCGAGTTTTTGAAACATCCTGAAAAATTCCTGGCGCTCGGCGCACGGATTCCTAAAGGAGTTTTGTTGGTCGGCCCGCCCGGTACTGGCAAAACCTTGATGGCAAAAGCCGTAGCCGGGGAAGCCAATGTCCCCTTTATGTGTGTCAGTGGTAGCGAGTTTGTGGAAATGTTTGTCGGGGTCGGGGCCAGCCGGGTGCGTGACCTGTTTGCCCGCGCCCGCAAAATGTCGCCTTGCATCATCTTTATAGACGAAATAGATGCCCTGGGCCGCAAACGCAAGCTACGGACTGGCGGCGGCACCGAAGAGCGCGAACAGACCCTTAATCAGCTCTTGGTTGAAATGGACGGTTTTGACGGTGACACCAATATTATTATTATTGCTGCTACTAATCGGCCCGATGTACTGGACTCGGCCCTGCTGCGCCCTGGGCGCTTTGACCGACAGGTGACACTGGATAACCCCGATTGTCAGGGGCGCACCGAAATTCTCAAGGTTCACGCGACCAAAAAACCGTTGGCGGCGGAGGTAAATCTGGAACGAATCGCTAAACAAACCCCCGGTTTTAGCGGGGCGGATTTGATGAACCTGATGAATGAAGCCGCGATTCTGGCGGCCCGTCGCAACCGAAAAGACATCAGCCTAAGCGAACTGGAAGAAGCGGTAGACCGGGTGATGGCTGGGCCGGAGCGCCGCAGCCGCCTCGTCAGCGAGCGCGAGAAGGTCACGACTGCTTATCACGAAGTCGGTCATGCGTTGGTCGCTCGATTGATTGGGACGGTTGACCCGGTGCAGAAGGTTTCCATTATCGCCCGTGGGCGGATGGGTGGTTATACCAGAGTAACCCCGGAGGAAGACCGTACCCTCTGGACCAAAACCCAGTTGCAGGATTTTATGGCCTTTGCCCTCGGTGGGGTCGCGGCTGAGGAGTTGACCTTTGGCGAAAGTACCACCGGCCCAAGCAACGACATCGAGCGGGTAAGCGGCATCGCCCGGACCATGATTTGCGAGTACGGGATGAGCGCCACCTTTGGCCCGATTGCCCTCGGTCAGAAGCAAGGCAGCGATTTTGGAGGTAATAGCTCGCTACAGGCCAATTACAGCAATACTATTGCCTACCAGATTGACCAGGAAGTGCAGGCGATGGTCGCGCAGGCTTTCAGTCGGGCCACCCAGATTTTGACCCGCTATAATCTGCACCTGATTGCCCTGGCAAACCTGCTGCTGGAAAAAGAGGTTATTAGCGGGACTGAGCTGGACGAAGTTTTTGAACAAGTAGAGCGCGAGAAGTCAAGCAATCTGGCGGTCCTCAACCCCTACCCTACCACCGAACCTCACTTCTTGGGCGAAAATGACCAGTCGAATTTAGACCGCACGGCGGTCTAGGCCAGCGTCGGTCATTACCGACTTTGTACCGTTTATGGGAGAAAAGGTACGGATGCAAATCCGTACCCTTCTAAAATATTGGACTAATTCAAGAGGTGAGGCAGTTTCAACTTATCAAGGTTTAAATTTTTATGATTCGATGGCTAAACGCTTTAATCCTCAGCACATTATTAGCCTCAAAAATTTTGTAGGGATATTAAAATGTAGTCATCTGATAATCTTAAAATCCCCTCTTCAAAAAGCCGAAAAGTTATGTTATGATATTGCTAACTTAGTCGGGTCACAGGATACTTTCGCCGCAATTCCTGACTGATAGTGGCTTAATCTAAACTCCAATTCAGCGACAAAGTCTATTTATTATAACGTCCTGGTCGGCAATCGTGTACAATATCAGAAATTTAGAAGAGAAGTATTAAAAAAGGGTAGAAAAGTGGTAGTTACCAGCCGGTCAATCTGGCAAACTTGCTTTAAACGTTATTCGATTATAAGTAATCGTAAGTAAAGGTATAACCGGGAAAGGATTGTAAATCCGATGCAGTTTCTGACCGATCAAGGGGCTGTAGATGAAATGATGCAGGCCGACCTCCCCACTGATTGTTACGCTTATGGAAAAGAGTACCAGCATCATTTTTATATAAATGGTGAAAAGGTGCTGGTAGTCCGGGCGCTTTACAACGCCATCAAAGAGGCCCAGGCCCGCAAAGATGAAATAGCTATGGCTCATCTGGCCTTACACGATGAGCAGGTACGGGCCTGGGCCGCCGATATGGAGCGCCAAAAACAAGGCTTGCCGCCGCTCGAAGGCCACGAGTATTACCGCAAAATGCAACTCCCGCCCGATTGGGACCAGGACGAGGAACGCGCTCCCGCTCCACCATCTTTTACTCCACCAATTCCTTTTACCATCTCGGATCTAAATATCCCCTACTCTTTTGTAGAAGATATGGTTATCCGCACCCTCTATTTCAAGGGAAATATTACCGGCGGGCAGGTCGCCACCTTCTTGCGCGTCCCGTTCTATGGGCTACTTTCGGTGGTTATGGAGCAACTTCGCGCCCAGGAATTAATAGATATTTGTGGGCAGCAAGGGCTGGGCGATGCCGGGTATCAATTTACGATTACTCCCAAAGGCAATCAACGCGCCCAGGATGCCCTGGATAAAACCGGCTATAGCGGCCCCATGCCGGTATCCTATAACGATGTGCTGGCCTCGATAAGGGCGCAGACCATCAAGAATATGGTCGTGACCCGCCAGAGTATTCGCAAAGCCTTCGCCGACCTGATTATCTCGGACTTGATGTTCAACCAGATTGGCCCTTCGGTCAACTCGGCCTCCTCGATTTTCTTCTTTGGGGCGGCGGGGAACGGCAAAACTTCGATTGCCGAGCGCATCACCCGGCTGATGGGCGACAGTATTTTTGTACCCTACGCGGTCGAGGCTGACGGGCAGATTATCAAGCTTTATGACCCGATTAACCACGAAGCTCTCGACGACGGCGATATGCAGAAGATAGATTATGATGCCCGTTGGGTACGGATCAAACGCCCGGTGGTGGTAGTCGGCGGTGAACTTACGATGGCGAGCCTCGATTTGATTTATAACGGGAACTCCAAGACCTACGAAGCTCCTTTCCAGATGAAAGCTAACGGCGGAATTTTCTTGATTGATGACTTTGGTCGCCAAATGATGCGCCCGATGGAACTCCTCAACCGCTGGATTGTGCCACTCGAAAAACGCTACGATTATTTGACCCTGGTAACTGGTAAAAAACTGGAAGTGCCTTTCGACCAATTGATTGTGTTCAGTACCAACCTCGACCCGGCAGACCTGGCCGACGAAGCTTTCTTACGTCGAATCAAATACAAAATCAACATTATTGACCCCAGCGAAGAGCAGTTCCGCAATATCTTCCGGCTGGTCTGCAAAAGCAAAAAAGTGCCTTATGAGGACAAGAGCATAGATTATTTGATAAAACGCTGGTACAAGCCGGTGAACCGACCTTTCCGCAGTTGCCAGCCCCGTGACTTGTTGGATCAGATGGTGGCGATGTCAAAATATATCATGGAGCCGTGTACCTTGACCCCGGACTTGATAGACAGCGCCTGTTCGACCTATTTTATCAACTTCAAGGACAGTAATCAGCCGGACGAAGCTAATCGCGCCCGCCCTAAGTTCGGGTAGCGCTTGAGTATTATCTAAAACTATACTGAATAATAGGGATAAATTATCTTGGTAAGGACGTACCGCAGTACGCCCCTACCTTCTGACAAATGGGGTAAGGTAATTTACCTTAGATTTTAGATTTTAGACAATTTGGGTAGTGGGGAAATGTAAGTTTAGTGATTTGAGTAGGAAGTGTATATGATTACAAGTAGCAACCAACCTGGCCCAACCAATGCCGACCCAGCCCTAATCGAAAAATTAGCGGCTTATTTGCCGACTTTGGCGTTGCCCGACCCTCTGCGGCTGCCTCCAACCCTGGATGGCACTCTTATTCGGGCCGAAATCGAGGGCTTTTCCAGCCTGGCCGAGTCGCTGGCGAAAACAGGTCGGGAGGGAGCGGAAGTCCTAACCCGCGTTCTCAATAGCTACTTTGGGCCGCAAAACCAGATTGTAAGTCAACAAGGTGGGCAGATACTCCATTTTGACGGTTTAAGCCTGTTGGCCTTCTTCCCGCTACGGAGCGGCGAAACCGAAGCCGAAATCTTAATGCGGGCCGGAGGGGTCAGCCGCTCGCTGATTAAGTTAAACGATAGCTATCGCCCGGTCCAAACCCCCGATGGTCGCTACACCTTTCAATTGCGGGCCGGAGTCGCCAACGGTAAATTAGGCCTGATTGTCCTGGGTTCGGATTTGTTAGGACGGGCCATCGTTTTTGGCGGGCAAGCCCTCGAAAATGCGCGATTGGCCTGCGACAAGGCTCAGTGGGGTGAAGCCCTGGTTTGGAAGGCCGACGGCTATACTCAGGCCCAGGCCCTCGAAACCGGGCCACTGGTCATGCCAACTCCCTTGAATGAAATTTTTGGCGATGAGCATCCGCTCTCGACCTTCAATCGGCTATCGCCCTATTTGCCTCGCGCCCTGGCCCAGCGCCTCAAATCCGACCCCTTTACCCCGATTGGGGGCGAGTTCCGGCGGGTGGTCAATATTTTTATTCATCTGCCCAACCTGGACTTGACCCAACCGACTGACCTGGAAGCCCTGAGCGATTATTATCTGACGGTGCAGCGAGTCTGCGCCGGACTGGATGGGCGGGTACATCAAATTGTGCCAATGCCTTCTGAACCGGCGGTGCGTTTGCACCTGACCTTCGGGGCGTTGCTTTCCAACAGCGAGGATGCCGAACACGCCCTGCGAGCCGCCCTGACCGTCCGCGATATGCCGACTCCTTCCGGGATTTTGCCAACTTTAGGGGTTGCCAGTGGCAATGTCTTTACCGGCAGTATCGGCAATACCCAGCGTCAGAAATATATGGTGCTGGGCGATGTGGTCAATCTCAGCGCCCGGTTTGCCGAAGCTGCCGCTGTCGAAGCGCCCGGCACCCTGCTGGTAGACCGTTACACCCGCGAAAGGGTCGGGCTGACCTTTCTGTTTGGCGAGGATATTATTCTAAATCTGCAAAACTGGCCTTTTCCAGTGCGGGCCAGTCGCTTGCTTGCGCCGCGCCCGCCCGCCTGTACTCTGGCGACTTTTATCCGCGACCAAGCCCCCACCGGGTCACTTCCGACCAGCGCCCTGGGAACTTTGGACGAAGTGTTGGAAGGCCAACGGCGGGTATTGCTGTTGCGTGAGGCCCGGCAAGCTTCCCATATCGCCCAACGCTGGCTCAAACGGGGCGGGGTGGGGGCGGCTGGCTCTTGCATGTTTAATGCTACCGATGTGCCTTATCTGGCCTGGACCGGGCTACTGGGCGGTCTGATTGGCTTGAATGATACCGATAGCCGCACCGAAAAGGCCGCCAAGCTATCGCAAGCGGTGGCTCGTTTCGCCCCCGATTATACTCCCTTAACCGGTTGGCTCAACCAACTGATTGGCCTAGCCCCGGAAGAGCCGGGCTTCCGTCAGCGAATTGGCGGGCCGCAGCGCGGTCAGTTCGGCAAGATGGTGGTCGAACTGCTCAACGGAATGGCAAGCGATACTCCTTTGCTTTTGATTTTCCGCGATTTGCAGTGGAGCGATGGCCCTGGTCTGATTTTGCTGGAACAGGTGGCCCGTGACCTCAACGGCACGGCGATTTTGTTCTGCCTGACCTTGCAGCGCGGCAACTCTGATATAGATAGCAGGATGGATGCTCTGCCCGGTCTGGTAGTCTAATTCCTATAAAATCTAAAACCAGTCAGAGGCTGAAGTCCTGACTGGTTTTAGATTTTATACAGCCTATTTATACAAGCACAACAACCCAGGTTTGCCTTTGAAAGCTGGCTGAGTTATTACAATATTTAATCAGCGAATCAGGCGGCTCGCTCCTCAGTGGCGAGCTGTTCGGTTAGTCCCAACGCCCCATGTAAATCGTGCAGCGAGTCCAGCACTCCAAAATTGGTTAGATGGGGATGGCCCTCTAAAAGCCGGAAAATAGTTTCCAACTGTCCCCGATTAATCAGTAGCACCGGCACTCCGGCAGCAGCGCCCGCCCCGATGTCGTCCAGACTGTCGCCGATTAAAATTGCCTCGTGGGGTGCAACTCCCATCCGGGCCAACGCCAGTTCTAAACCATCGGCGTGAGGTTTCGAGCGCGGTACATCGTCGTGGCAGGAAACCACTACCTCGAAATGATGGCGCGAAATATGGGGTTCGAGCAAGTCCAGCTTATGCCGGAGAGATTTGTGGGCTGAATTGGAAACCACCCCCAGCCGCAAGTTTTGGTTAGACAGCCGGGTCAGATTTCCGGCGACATCGCTATAGGCAAAAGTATAGTCCATCTGCAAGGGCAATAGCCGCTCGTTGTCGAAAGCGGCCCAGAATTCCAGGCGGGGAATCCCCCAACCGTCAATCATCTGGTAACGCTCGGAGGTAAACCAAAAACGGTCTACCAGGCAATCTTCGGCGATGGGTGCTATCCCGAAATGGGCCAGGGTTTCATTCAAAACTACTTTTCGCCCGTCGGGTTGGAGGTGTACGAGAGTGCCATCCATATCGAACAGTACGACTTTGAGTGACGAGAGCGAGGGGAGTCGCTTCGAGGAAGGGTAGATTATATCCATACAAAAACCTCTTATGTTAAAACTTCCGCGTTTGGGCCTCGCAAGTTGAGGCCAGTCCAGTTATTAGCGTTTAATCTTACCACAAAATAAGGTTTTAAGATGTTAAATTAATCAAGTTCGGATGTTAAAGATGTCAAATTGCCGTTAAATATTGGTCCAGTTGTTCTAGGGCTTGTGGCAGGTTCTTGCGTCCAAAACCCAGCCGGAAATTCCGCTGCCCATAGTCATAATAATTGCCGGGCAGGAGCAGCACGCCCTGGCGCTGGGCCAAATCGAGACAAAATTCCTCTGAATCTCGCGCCAGCTTGAGGCTTGGAAAGGTAGTCGAACCGGCTTTGGGGGTTTGCCAGTTGAAAATATCGTGGTAACGCTCGAAGAACTGGTTTAATAGCGCAAGATTATCTTGAATGATAGCCAGATTGCGGCGGGTGAGTTGAGCATGATGGCGCAAGGCCAGCGCCGCCAGAAATTCGCTAGGGGCGCTGTTGCAAATCGTGGTGTAATCCTTAAAAGCCGCCATCTTTTGATAAATCTCGCGGTGGCGGGTGGCGACCCAGCCGATTCGCAAACCGGGCAATCCGTAGGTTTTGGACATAACTCCCAGCGAAACCGCTTTATCATAGAGGTCACAGGCGGCGGGCAATTGGGCCGCCCCAAACTCCAGTCCGCGATAGACTTCATCCGAGAAAAGCAAGATGCCATGTTCCTGGGCCAGGGCGATAATCTGGCGCAATTTGCTTTCGCTCATCAGGTAGCCGGTGGGGTTGTGGGGACAATTGACGACGATAGCCCGCGTATCGGGCCGGATATTTTGGTCCAGCCATTCTATATCCAGCTCCCAATTATCTTCCTCGCGGGTTTCCCACTTACTAACTGTCGCCCCAACCGCCTCGGCTACCTGAAAAAGCGATTGGTAGGCCGGGGTATGGACTATGATATGGTCGCCCGGTTCGAGCGCGACATTCATAAAGCTGAAAATAGCTTCTTCGGCCCCGGTATGTACCAATATATCTTCCGGGGCAATGGTCTGATAGAGGCCAGTAATAGCCTGACGCAATTCTGGGCTGCCGGGCGACTCGGTATAGCCCAGCCATTGCCGCTGAAAGGCCTCGCTCGCTCCTGGCTCTAAGTCCAATAGCTCCTGAATCGTGAATGACTCGCAATCCGAGGCGCACAACAAATAGGGGACGTTAAACTCGAATTTTGCAAAAAAGCGTTCCAGCTTGAAATCGGCTATTTTCATCAATGTCTCCGAGATGGAAAATCAAAAATCGAAGGTCGAAAATCAAAAGCCACAGGTCGGGAGAAATAGGGGCTAAGAAGAATTACGAGTAATAAATTCAGCCCCAACTTTTTCTTTGACCTTCGATTTTTGATTTTCGACCTTCGATTTTTGGTCTATGTTAAGTGCGTCGTCGTCGGGAAATCACCCGCCAGCCGACAAGCAGGCCGACAGTGGCGGCCCATGCCCCGACCAGTAAGGCAATCAGCCCGGTTGAGTCATCGTTCTGGTTCGAGCCAGTCCCGGTCGAGGGAGCGCCTACTGGTACGACCACATTGGATGTTCCGCCGGTGTTGCCACCTCCGGCAGCGGCGGAAATTTCGACCAAATCGGGTAGTCCGCCAAAGCGTTGCTGGAAGGCTAGACCGCGATTAAAGCGCCCACTTACAAACACGCTCGTGCCGTTCAGGGTGGTGCTGCCAACCGTCAGCAGTAAATTAGCGTTCTGCTGCGAGGCCAGCGAGAAACCGCCCCAGCGCACCGTCGAACCACTGACACTGACCGTCCCGGTACTGACACTGACCTGGGTCGCCGTCGTGCCACTGGGCAAATTGACGATAACCGTATCGTTCAGATTAACCCCATCATTGGACGGGGCGGTGACGCTGACGCAAATTCGGAATACGCCGGGCGATATTTCCAGGGCCGCACTGGTCAGTCGCAATTTGTCGGCGACGGCACTAGCCGGACGGCAACTTACATCGGCTCTGGTAACACTAAAATTCTTGCTTGCGCTCTGACCGTTTTTGTCAGTACCCAGCACCAAAACGGTTTGGGGTGATAAGGCCACCGGTACCGTAACTTTATTCTTGAATGCCCCGGTGCTATCCACCGTAAAAGTCCCTAGATTGGCAATCGCCGAGGCCACGCTAAGACCTCGGACTGAGCCGGAGGTCGTCGGTTCGAGGGTTACAGTCACCTGATTTGGGCCGCCATCTGGCCCAAACGGATTGTAGCCACTGCCGGTTAGGGTAACTTCTGACCCATTGTTAGCCGAGAATGGCTCAACCAGCAAGCTGGGACTAAAAGACTTGGGGGTTGGAGTGGCTGAAAGTGGGCTAGGGGTAGCGAGAGACTGGAGATTAAAATTGACCGTCGCAATTTCTGAATCACCAATTCCTACAAACTTGGTATCAGGGTCGGGGTTTTTATATTTGGTTTTATCGTAGCTCAATACGACGGCATAATTGCCCGCCCCCAGGCCCTTGAAACTGTAGCCACCACCGGCCCCTGTCGTAGCCGATTTACCCTGACTCGCCAGAGCGACCCCAAAGCCTGCCGCTGGTTTGCCATCTACCGAAACCGTACCTTTAATTTCGCTTTCAAACCGACACGGCGGAGCGTAAGGGCTAGTGCCGCAGGGCGGTGGAACTTGATTTAGCCCGGTGGGTAAGCTGGCGGACGGGTCTGGCCCTCTAAAATTCAGGAGCAAACCTATGACCAGGAAAATTGCGGTTATCGAGGCAATTTCGAGAGTGATTGACCACCCATCCGATAAGGCCAATCCGTTAAGACGATTAGAACGAACCGCTCGCATATAAGTACCCCGTTCCTCTGGCAAAGGCCAGACTAATTTGCCCCTGGGGCGATACTACTTACACTACCAATCCATAACTGAGCCATAATAAAAGCTGTTGAAACCTGTAATTTTAATCTAAACCTAATTTGTAAAAATTTGTTACCTGACTGCAAATACTTATCTGTAAAATATTTTAATAACGAATTCGGTTCTTGTCAATACAATTTAGCTCTTTCCCGCAAGGAACGGCTGATAATCGTCAGCACCAGTACCAGAAAATAGCAGATTGCACCTAGAGTCAGGGCAATCGCAAAGCCATTATAAATCGCGATGATAACCGAAAGCACCGAGGCCACCACCGAAAGTGCGCCGTTAATCCCCCAAACCCAGGGAACCATCCAGCCTTGCTCTTTGCTCAACAGCTTGATACCAAGCGGAAAGAGCATCCCCATCAACAGGCCGAGCGGCATCAGCAAAAGTACCGTAATAATTGCTTTGGCAATCGTTGGCAAACTGGCTAAACCATTGAGGATTATCGGTAGTAGTAGGATGTAGAGTGGAATTAAGACGCTCAGACAACTGCCAACTATTATTATGCGCTGCCGAAGACTGGTCGGCGCAACCCGCTCGGTCAGAAAACTTCCTATACCACTAAAAAGCAATAATGAGAAAAGAGTTACGGAGAGCGAATAAACCGGATGACCCAAAAAGATGCTAAAGCGTTGCATCAGGGGAATTTCCACCATAATAAAGCCCAGCCCCAAGAGCGAGAAATAGGCCACAAAGGTTAAAATGACTTTGAATGAGCCTTTGTTAGGGCCATCGAGGGTCGGCTGCTTACGTTTGCGGCGCACCAATAGCAGGGGTGCAAAGATAAACAGAGCCGCCAGGGTACTGACTACGATTAGCAGTGCGCCCAGGACGGTGAGCGGGGCTTTGCTGTGAACTTTGCTGGCTTCAAGCGGCAGGGGCAGCCCTAGCATAGCCCGCAATGAGTCGCCAAACCGCAAAGTGTGAAAGAAGAAAGGCCGATTATCGGTCGGGGCAGATATATCGAGCGGGTAGTTTTTGACGAAAGCCGAATAATCCGGCTCTTTCATCAGTTCCTGAATCGGCTTGGCTCTGGTGTCGGTTCCCTTTGGGCCAATCAATGCTGCCCCTGGCGCATAGAGCAAGCTGAAACCCTGGTCGTTGGCCCGTTTTTGGAGGGTTGTCACTTCTTCTTTGCTAAATCCCGCTCCCTTTCGCAGTAATAGCGTCGCTACTCCGTCGCTGTGCAGGATGGCGATATTTTGGCGGGGGTCGGCTACCCCTTGCTCTTTCCAACTCTCCATACTCAAGACCAAAAGCCGCATAGTTTCATCGGGGCGGTTGTCGAGATAAAAGCGCGACATGGTAAGCAAACCGCCCTCGTTGAGCTTGTCCCAATAGAGCTTGAAAGCTTCTTTGGTGTACAGGCTGTTTTCGGTCAGGACAAATGCCCCGGCACTGGTCGCGGCCCAGCTATCTATCAGCGAAGCCTGAATGATGTCAAAATTGCCGTTGTTCTGGGCTAAATAGCTGCGGCCTTCTTCCGGCACGATTTTGACGCGAGGGTCATCGTAGAAATGGCCGGTAAAATCTCCGTATTGGCCCTTGACGGCGTTGATAATTTCGGGGTTAATCTCGACCCCGACCACTTCCTTTTGATTGAAAAGCAGCCCAGCGAGAATATCCTTGCCGCCGCCCATGCCAATCACCAGTTGCCGCCCGTTTTGCTTCAGACTATGGACGACAGTACTGACATCCCAGCGCAAATATTCCAGCTCTTTGTAATCGCCGTTAAATTTGGTGATGGGGGTACCAGCCTGGGCATCTATGTTCATCAAATAAAATGGCGGGAAAGCGCCTGTGTAACTGCTGCTCAAGCCCCAGACCGGGGCCGAGTCCTTGGGCGGGTCTATTACTACAATCCGCGAGAAAGTATTCCACTTCTCATAATATTTAGCCGGTTCGTAGCCGCCTTTGGCATAGCTGACCGTAATGGCGTTGGTTATCAGATTAAAGACCAGTAGCCCCACAAAAAAGATGCTGCCCGCGATACTTAAAAGCCGCACCCGACGCTGGACACTAGCAAAGCTCATCAGAATCGCCGATAGACTGCCCAAAACCGCCACGAACAGTACCGCACTTGGCCCACCAAAGATATTCAGCACCGGGATAGTCAGTAGACAGCCCAGACTGGCCCCGACCAAATCAAAGAAGTAAATCCGGCTGATTTGTTTGGGAAAATGGGTAAAGGGTAGCGAGATACACAGCCCGCCGAAAAAGAAAGGTATCGCGAGAGCTAGATAAATCGCGGTAGTTTTGAGCAAGTCGCTCCAGTTGGCGCTCGGCGCGAAAGGAATGCTCAGGTAGACCAGCAAGGCCAGGCAGGTGGTGAGGGCGAAAAGCAGCGCCGCTATCGGGGCTTGGACGGCATAGCGGGCCTGGCTGAACCAGCGCGGCATTATATAGACCCAGACCCCGCTGACCGCGGTTCCCAACAGGGCCAGCGATACCGCCATAAATGCAAAGTGGTAATAGATTGTCACCGAAAAGATGCGGGTGAGGGTCAATTCCAGCATCAAGAGGGCCAGGGCGATAAAAAATACGCCAAATAGGGAGAAACGACTGATTTGATTTTGATGATTTTGCGATGAACCGCTATCGCTAGTAACTTCGGGACTGGCATATTCGCCAAAATTGGCGATTGCCGCCGGGTCTTTGAGCATATCTTCTCTTTCCTGGGTCAAAAATCTAAAATCTAAAATCTGAAATCTAAAATCTAACCCGCGAATTTTACTAGAAAAGCTGGCAAAGGTCAAAAATCTAAAATCGAAGGTCGAAGGTCAGTAAATTTACGATTTACGATTTACGATTGGGGAACTCAGTCCTCCGCCCTCCGCCCTCCGCCTTTCGACCTGTGACCTTTGGCCTTAGATTTTAGATTTTAGATTTCCCCCCTCCGACCCGGTGAGGCTCATCTGGTGGCGGTAGAGCTGGAAATAAAAGCCGCGTCGGGCGATAAGCTCGGCCTGCGTTCCCATCTCGATAACCTGTCCGCGCTCGAAGACGATAACCCGGTCTACATCCCGAATCGTGCTGAGACGATGAGCGATAATCAGGGCAGTCCGGCCTTCCAGCAGTTTTCGCAAAGCATCCTGAATAACCGCCTCACTTTCACTATCTACGCTGGAAGTCGCTTCGTCCAGAATCAGAATGGCGTTGGGATTGTAGGCGATGGCGCGGGCGAAGCTCAAAAGCTGGCGCTGGCCCGCCGAAATGTTGGTGCCGCGCTCCTGTAACTCGTAGTCGTAGCCATTGGGCAACTGCCGGATAAAATGGTCTGCCCCGACATAAATCGCGGCCTGGCGCAGTTCCTCATCCGACATCTCGACCCGCCCCAACCGAATATTTTCGGCAATCGTCCCTTTGAACAGCACCGGGTCTTGTAGCACCAGAGCTAAATGATGGCGCAA
This sequence comes from Chloroflexia bacterium, assembly GCA_038245615.1. Lineage (GTDB taxonomy): Bacteria > Chloroflexota > Chloroflexia > Chloroheliales > Chloroheliaceae > 54-19. The sequence continues at coordinate 32,513 of JBBRSG010000058.1, forward strand.
ATCTTTCTGGGCCACCTCCCGAATATCTACCCCGCCGATAGTGATCCGGCCTTGCTGGACATCGTAATGCCGACCCAGCAGGCTGATAGTACTGGTCTTGCCTGCTCCGGTTGGCCCGACAATCGCTACTTTTTCCCCGGCTTTAATCTCAAACGAAACCTCTTTCAGCACCGGGAATTCGGGGTCGTAGCCAAATCCCACCTTGTCAAAGCGTACTTCGGCCCAATCGGGCCTGACCTGGCCCGTCGCTTCCCCTTCAACTAACGGGCGCGGCGCAGGGGGGTCTTGCACCGCCGAGTCGCGGTCAAGCAGCCCAAAAATACGCTCACAGCTAGTGCTGGCGGCCTGGAACGAGGTGTACCGCTCGGCGATGTCGCGGATGGGCTGGAAAGCTCGCTCGGTATATTGGAAGAAAGCCACCAGCAGCCCAAAAGTCACGTTTCCGGTATTGATAAAAAGCCAACCGCCGACCAAAAGCAGCAAGGCGTTTGCCAGCGAACCCAGAAAAGTAACCAATGGCAAAAGCAGCCCCATCAGGGTCACAATTCGGACATTACTTACGTAGTAGTCCTGATTTAGTTCGTCAAACTTGTCAAAGTTAGCTGGCTGACGATTGAAAAGCTGGACGGTCAGCATCCCGGTATAATTCTCCGCCATATAGCCGACCAAAATCGAGTATTTGCGGCGGGAGGTGCGCCAGGCTCTCCGCATTATCTTGCGGAAACTGAACGTGACCCCAAATAATATCGGCAGGATTGCCAGACTCACCAGGGCCAACCGCCAGTCCAAAATCAGCATCGTGACGATAATTAGGCCCAGAGTTATCAGGTCGCCGACCACCGCCACCGCTCCGTTACTCAATAAATCGTTAATCGCGTCCATGTCGCTGGTCAGCCGCCCAATCAGGCTGCCCGCCGAATAACGGTCAAAGAAGGCCAAAGATTGTCGTAACAGGTGGTCGAAAAGCTGTACCCGCAAATCGCGGACGACCTTTTGAGAGATAATTTCCATCAGATAGGCCCGGAAATAGCGAAAGCCAAAGCTGCCCAGCGCCGCCGCCACAAATATTCCCAATAACCAGCCGATACCCTCCAACTTGCCGGGAGTAATATGGTTATCAATAATCTCTTTGCTTAAAAGCGGCCCGACCAATTCCAGCAACGCCCCGACCACGATTATCGGGGCAGTCAGGGCGGCTAGTCGCCAGTAGCGCCGGATATACCCGAATAGCCGCGAGAGCTTTTTGCCGGTGTAGTCTTTGCCCATAATCTCATCTTCGTCCTCGCGGCTGGTGGCTTCGATTTTAGCCAGACCGGGTTGGGCCTTTTCCGGGCTGGTCGTCCCTGGCTTGATGGCAATCGGGGCATCTGGCAAGACGGCATCCTCGGAGAAATTGTTTTCCGCCGCCGCCATTTCGTGAAAATACATGCGGGCATACAGGCTATTGGGCTGCTGCATAAGCTGGACGTGCGAACCTTGCGCTACAATCCGGCCCTCGTCTAGCACTACTATCCAGTCCGAATCTTTGACCAGAGCCAGCCGTTGAGTGACTATCAGCATGGTGCGGCCCTGCTCGGTCAGGGTCTTGAGGTTGGCGGCAATATAGTTTTGAGTGCGGGCATCCACGCTGCTCAGGGCATCATCCAAAATGAGCAGAGTCGAGTCGGGGAGCAAGGCGCGGGCAATCGCGGTGCGCTGTTTTTGTCCGCCGCTCAGGGTTACGCCCCGGTCGCCGACCACCGCCTCAAAACCGCCCGGTATCTGCGGTAAATCCTGCGACAGCCGCGACATTTCGGCGACTTGCCCAACTTCGTCGTCGTCGGCCTGGCTTTTGCCAAAGGCGATATTTTCGCGCAAGGTCAGCGAAAAGAGCAAGGTTTCCTGCGGAACATAGGCCACTTTGCGGCGCAATTCCGAAAGGGGCAGGTCGCGGACATCCTGCTCATCCAGCACAATCTGGCCTTCTTGGGGGTCGTATACCCGACCTATCAGGGCCGCCAAAGCACTTTTGCCCGCCCCGGTTGGCCCGACCACCGCCACGGTACGGCCTTCTTCCACCTTAAAACTGATGTCGCGCAATACCCAGCGGTCGCCAAACCGCAACCCGACATGGTTAAATTCCAGCGGGGTACGCCGGTGGTCGTGCTTGCCGTTAGCGCCCTTAAATCCGTTAGCGAACCCATGCGCGGGCTTGGTCGGGCTGGTTTCATCAGGTTTAGCGGTTTCAATGAGAGGCGGGTCAGTAATCGCCGCCTGATATTTCAGAAGGCGTTGCAACCGACCCATACTAATCGCGGCCTGTTGCCCAATCCCAAATACCAATCCCAGATTTGAAAGCGGCCCGGCTAACAGCAATAAATAAGCGTTAAACTGGACGAACTGGCCTAAAGTCAGGTTTCCGGCCTGAATTTCATTAGCCCCGACCCACAATAACAAAGCCGTCGTCAGCGACATCGAGAGCAAAATAAGCGGCAGTAAAAAGCTGTTGAGCCGAGCGTATTTTAGCCTATCGCTGACATAAATTCGGTTTTCTTCGGCGTAGCGAGCGGTTTCCTGCTCCTCGCGGGTGTAGGCTTTGACCACCCGGATGCCGCTAAAGACCTCCTGCACCCGGTTGCTGACCTCGCCCAACCGCTCCTGAGCGGCCTGATAATGCTGCTCCATCTTGCCTCGGATTTTGGCAAAGGCCAGCATCAAAAAGGGCAAAAAGACCAGCCCAACCAGGGCCAGCCGCCAATTCATCGTAAACATTAGGGCCAGGGCGATAGTACCAAGAAAGATAGTGTTAAACCCGCTGACCACCCCTTGCACAATCAGGTTACGCTGAATGCTGATGTCCGAGGTGGAATGTACAATCAGGTCGCCGACGCTGTTTTCGTCATAAAACTGGCGGTCCAGCTTTTGAAGCTGGAGAAAAAGGTCTTGGCGAATATCGGCCTCGATGCGATGTCCGGTGCGGTTAATTGAGCGGCGTTGCATAAAACCCAGGCTCATTTGGATGAGGCCAAAAAAGACAATAATCAGGCAGACCCAGGCGTTAAAATTGCCGTTCTGGAGGCCGTCAATTCCCAATCGCAGGAGATAAGGTTGGACTAAAGTGGTCCCCGACAGCGCCAAAAGCACCAACAACCCTAAAATGAGGCTGGCCCGATAGCGGGCAAGATATGGTAACAAATATTTGAGGTTTCGCATTTCTTTTCTTTTTGGCGAACTGAGATGCAGCTTTTCTCAGCCCGATAAAGTCCCCACCACGCCACAAATTTCCAATTTAGCTGGCTTAATTTTACACCATTTTAGGGCGGACTGGGCGGACTGTAACTTTTTCTTCACGCGAAGTTAATCTATATATGACTTTTGTTATAAAGTAATACCGGAAGTATCTCGGTGCGGCATCACCCGCCGGTCTGAGGTATAATAGTTGTGGTTTATCGGCAAGCCACCAGATTGTTAAGAGGTGCAATGAACCCAGAAGAACGTTCAATCCTTGCAGAGGATACCCGAAGCCAGCTATCCGAAATCGTCAAAGGCTGTTTTGATTTTACCCCGCTTATCACCAAAGATGGTACGTTTACCCCTTACTATGTTAATGGGCAGGTCGTAACTTCCCAGGCGGCGGGGCTGTACCTGGCGGCGACGATTATTTTCGGGCAAGTGCAGGAGTGGGGCATTGAAGCCGTCGCCGGGGAAGTAGCCGGAGCTTCGCCTTTGCTGGGGGCGGTTATCGCTTTGAGCTATCAGGCTGGCACGCCATTAAGGGCGGTCTATATTCGCAAGGAAGCCAAAAGCTATGGGCTATCCGGCCTGATAAATGTATCGTTGCCTGCCGGAACGAAAGTAGCGATGGTGGATGATGTTTCGGTCAGTGGCCTGACCGCGTTGCGCTGTTATGATATTTTACAAAAAGCCGAGCTACAGGTCGAAGGCTTTGCGTGTATCATAGATAAACGGCGCGGGGCAAAAGAGAAAATCGAGGCAACTGGCCTCAAATACTTTAGCATCTATAGTGTAGACGATTTTGCCGACTATATTCAGGCTCGAATTGCCAAATAGTACTGTCAAAGGCGACACGAGGAGATTAGCATGAAAAGTGATGAAGTTCTGATAGCCGGAGCGACTCGCTTGCCCACCGGCAAGTTTCTAGGAGCTTTGAGCGGTTTTACTGCCCCTCAATTGGGCGCTTTAGTGATTAAAGAGGCTTTGCGCCGGGCCGATGTCCGCCCCGAATTAGTGGAAGAAGTGATTATGGGCAACGTTGTCCAGGCCGGAGTGGGCCAAGCCCCGGCCCGGCAAGCCTTGTTGGGAGCAGGTTTACCAGCCTCGATTTCAGCTCTGACGATAAACAAGGTCTGCGGCAGTGGCCTCAAGGCCGCGATGCTGGCGGCAAATTCAATTAAGGCGGGCGAGGCCGATATTATCATAGCTGGCGGTATGGAAAGTATGTCCAATGCCCCCTATCTCTTGCCCCAGGCCCGCAGTGGCTATCGCATGGGCAATGGCACGGTGATAGACTCAGTGGTCAATGACGGGCTGTGGTGTCCTTTCGAGCAACACCATATGGGGATGGCCGCCGAGATTATCGCCGAGAAATTCGGGGTCGGGCGGGCCGCGCAGGATGAGTTTGCCGCCGCCAGCCACCAGAAAGCCGCCCACGCCCTTGCCAGTGGCGCGTTCCAGCGCGAGATGCTGCCAGTGGAAATTAAGAGCAAAAAAGGGGTGACGGTCTTTGAGGCCGATGAGCCAGTCCGCCCCGATACTACCGCCGAAACTCTCAGCAAACTATCGCCGGCCTTCAAGCCGCAGGGCGGGGTAGTCACGGCGGGTAATGCCCCCGGCCTGAGCGATGGCGCAAGCGCCATGGTGGTTTTGAGTCGGGCCGCCGCCGAAAAACATGGTATTAGCCCGATGGCCCGGATAACCGGTTATACTTATGCCGGGATTGAGCCAAAATATCTATTTGCCGCCCCGACCCTGGCGGTCAGGAAGCTTTTGGAGCAGACTGGCCTGCAACTGGCGGATTTCGATTTGATGGAGGTCAACGAGGCTTTCGCGGCTCAGGTGCTGGCAAACGTTAAGGAACTCAAGCTGGACACCAGCAAATTGAATATCCGGGGCGGGGCGATTGCGTTGGGCCATCCCATCGGCTCTAGCGGCGCGAAAATTCTCACAACCCTGATTCACGCACTGCAAGATACCGGCGGGCGGCGCGGTCTGGTCACACTCTGTCTGGGTGGCGGCGGGGCGGTAGCTATGAGCATCGAATTGGTGTAAGATTAGCTCTGGTGGAACTGGGCATAAAAAAGGAGTACCAGATGACCGAACTGGGTACAAAACAATCTGTTCAATCAATTCAAACCAACAGCCCGACAGCGGTAAATATGGCTGGCGTTCCAGTTCCTGCCGGTAAAGTCAGCTACGAACGTTTTTTGGAATGGGCCGATGAGGATACCTATGCCGAGTGGGTGGACGGAGCGATTGAGATTATGACTAGCCCCGCCAGTTGGGAACACCAAAAAATGAGCAAGTTCCTGACTAAAATCATAGACGGATTTGTTGAACTGTACCAATTGGGGGAAGTTTTACAAGCTCCCTTCCAGATGAAGTTAGCCGACTCAGGCCGCGAGCCGGATTTACTTTTTGTCAGCCAGTCCAGACTTGGGCAACTAAAAAAGACCTTTTTGGATGGCCCGGCGGATTTGGTAGTCGAAATCATATCGCCGGAAAGTGTCGAGCGGGATAAAGTCGAGAAATTAGGGGAATATCAGGCCGGGGGAGTGCTGGAATATTGGCTGATTGACGTAATCGTAAATAAAGCCGATTTTTATCAATTGAGCAAAAACGGTAAATATCGCAAAATCGCGCTCAATGCTCACGGCCAATATAATTCGACAGCTATTCCCGGTTTTTGGCTACAAACAGCGTGGTTGTGGCAAAAACCTCTGCCTAATGTGCAGGATATTTTACTTGAAATAGCCGGGGCGGACTATGCCAGTTACC
>JBBRSG010000059.1:0-38499 GCA_038245615.1 Chloroflexia bacterium
GAAAAGCCGGGGTTAGCCCCGGCTTTTTTAGTATTGGCGATAGTACAGACAATAATGATAATCCACTGATATACCAGAATGTTCAGCCAATAATTGAGTGGCTAATTCCGGTGGAAACTCGACCCGCACGACCGCTTCTAAATCGGCCCGGTTTTGAAACCGCCACTCACTGGCAATCCGAATGAGCTTAAAGCTATGTGCTTCCCAGAAACTTTCTACTATATCGGCTTTTTGCTGCACATAGCTACTGCGCTTGAGCCAGGCCGCAAAAGTGCCGTATCGCAAATCGTTGTCTATAATAAAAGCGGTCCCACCAGGTCGGATAATACGCTCAAGTTCTGCCAAACCTGGCTCGCATCCCGGCCCCCAAAAGTAAGCGAAGCGGGAGTGAACAATATCAATGCTTTTAGCTGGAAGCAAAATCTGAGCTGATGAGCCAATCATAATCGAAGTGCGTTCAAGGCCCAAACTTGCCACCCGCTTCATTGCGCGTAAGCGAGAAGCATCGTGTGGCTCGACTGCAAAAACGTGTTGAGCTTCTGGGTGAAAACGAGGGATGTGAAAACCTGTTCCTGAACCTAAATCCAGCACAATTTTATCGTTCCAGGGCGCAATTTTCAGCATTGCTGCTTCAATCAACCTATCGGGGTCGGCAGCAATATTTTCGATTTCATAAATATCCGGGTTTTTCTGAATATTAGGTGCAAGATGCACCCCCGGCAAATTTGTTAAATCCAGGTTATTCACTTGCTTCTACTCTCATATCACTTAGTCAGAAACCTATATTTCTTAAACCCCTAGATATAAATGCTTGACAGACTCATTTTCCAATAGTTCGGTGGAAGTGCCTTCCCAGGCGATGCGGCCTTTGTTCATGACGTAGGCTCGGCCTGCAATCCCCAGCGCCATCTTGATATTCTGCTCGACCAACAAAATCGAAAGCCCTTTTTGTTGCAACTGGGCCACGATTGCCGCAATCTCTCGCAAGATGAGCGGGGCTAGACCCTCGCTGGGTTCGTCCAGCAGCAGCAGGCGGGGATTGGTCATCAAGGCCCGGCCTATCGCCAGCATCTGTTGTTCGCCGCCCGAAAGCTGGTTGCCCATGTTGCGCTGCCGCTCTTTGAGGCGCGGAAAATAGCGGTAGATTTCGTCTAAAGTCCAGCCGCCTTTACTGGCGTTGCGGGCCGCTACCGTCAGATTTTCGCGCACCGACAGATTCGGAAAGATACGCCGTCCTTGCGGCACCAGCCCCACTCCCAACCGCGAAACTTGGGCGGCCCGGTGGCGCTGCAATGCCCGGCCCTCAAATAAAATCTCGCCCCGACGCGGCGGATTAAAGCCGATAATGCTGCGAATAGTGGTAGTTTTGCCGACTCCGTTGCGGCCCAGCAAAGCTACCGCCTCGCCTTCGCCCACTCGCAACGATAGGCCTTGCAAAATGTAGCTTTCGCCATAATAAGTGTGGATGTCCTTAACTTCCAGCATTCTTTAAACTTCCAAATCTAGTGCTAAATCTCGTATTGGCGTACTTAGGCCTCCCCGAAATAAATCTCCCGCACCCGACTATCGGCCCGCACCGCATCGGGTAGCCCCTCGGTCAGAACCTGCCCGTAATGCAGCACCGTAATCCGGTCAGCGATGGCAAAGACCACATCCATGTCGTGTTCCACAATCAACAAGGTCAGTTCGGAAGGCAATTGCTGGATTAGCGCGACCATGCGCCCGGTTTCGGCGACTGACATTCCGGCGGTTGGTTCGTCCAAAAGTAAAATCGCCGGTTCGGTTGCCAGGGCCAGGGCGATTTCCAGTTGACGCTGTTCGCCATACGACAGATTGGCGACCTCGATATTTTCGCGTCCGTCCAGCCCGACCCGCTCGATTATCTGGCTTACCCTCTGATTGACCGACGTTATCGTGCGAGCCGTCCGCACCAAATTATAGCTGAAACCCAGATGACGTTGCACCGCCAGCCGAACATTTTCAAAAGTCGAAAGGCTCAAAAAGAGGTTGTTGCGCTGAAAAGTCCGGGCCAGACCGAGTCGCACCCGCCGCCAATCGGGAAGCCGGGTCACATCCTGTCCCAAAAGGCTGATAGTCCCGGCAGTAAGCGGCAATGCCCCACTGATGAGGTTGAAATAGGTGGTTTTGCCCGCCCCGTTTGGGCCGATAATCGCCCGCCGCTCACCTTGCCCTACCCGCATCGTGACGTTATTGACCGCCAGGAGACCGCCAAAGCGTTTTTGCAGGCCGGTGACTTGCAGGGCAATCGGTGGCTCAGTCGTTATTGCTGCCATCTCAACCACCCTCCTACCCGCTTGAGGCTGGCTTTCCACAGCCCGACCAGACCCTTTGGCGCAACCAGCACAAAGAGAATAAAGATAACTCCCAGCACCAGCAACCAGCGTTCACTTATTACGAATTGTTTGTTCGGGATAAACGTATCCAGCTTGATATTTAGCCCCTGGATAAACTGCTCGGCGTAGCGCACAAAAAACGCCCCCAGCACCGGGCCGATTAGCGTCCCTTTACCGCCCAGCAGTACCATGACCATCACCAACCCACTGGTCGTCCAGTAAAATTCGTTGGAGGCGACAAAGCCGGTGTGATAGACATTTAGCACGCCCGCCAACCCGCCCAGCGTCCCGGCTATCACAAAGGCCAGCAGCTTGAAATTGCGAGTCTGGTAGCCCAGAGCAGTCAGGCGGCTCTCGTTGTCGCGGATACCGACCAGAGTATGCCCGAAAGATGAGCGTACCACCTGCCGCAGTACCAAAAAACCTGCCAGAAAGCAAACCAGGGTTACAAAGTAATAGGGCGTACGTTCACTTATGTCAAGTCGCAGACCAAAGAAATCAATTACGGGATGCCCGACTGAGAGGCCATTTGAACCGCCTGTCACTGGCTCCCACTTGAAGGCGATAGCGTAGAGCATCTGCGAAAAGGTCAGGGTCAGCATTAAGAAGTAAATCCCCGATGTACGGATGGAGAAAAAGCCCAGGATGAGCGCCCCTAGCCCGGAGACCGCCATCCCCAAAGGTAGGGCAATCAAAAAATTATTGTTCTTTAGTTGGGCGGTCAAAATCCCGGCGGCATAAGCTCCCAGTCCGAAATAGGCCGCATGCCCAAAAGATACCAGCCCGGTATAGCCCAACAGTAAATCCAGGCTGGCGGCGAACAGCCCGAAAATCAGGGTTTCGGTCAGCAGATTGACCCCGAAAGTGTCCTGGCTGTTCACCACCGGATAGCTCACCAAAAACAGCAAGGCCAACCCCGCCGCCCCCCACTTCGCCCAAAACCACAACGTGCTATTGCGGGCAGGAGCTGCGTCATTTTTCGGGTTTTCAGCTAAAGGCTGGTTTACTTCTTCGGTTGTCTCTTCAAGGCTCATCCACCCTACTTCTAGCTAGGCCGTCGCGCCGAGGGCAATAACTTCGTCAGTCATGGCCTTGTGGCGGGCCTCGAAATCTGCCGCTACGCGCTCGTCTGATTGGCCCAGTTCGTCCGGGTTCAGGGCGGCAAAGCTCATTACTCCCATATCGGCGAAAGCTTTTTGGACCTTTGGCCCCCATAGCCCGATGTCCTTTACCGTCGGTACAATCCGGCTGAACAGCCGTTTTTGGAACTCCTGAAGACCACTCCCGTTACGCAGAAACTCCATGAATTCAGTCGAGTTATAGCCCAGGTTCTGATAGACTTCCTCCGCCAAAAAGCGGTCACGCATCAGGTAGCAGGCTTCCACCACGAATTCCTCCCGCTCGGCCCGCTCGCTCTCGGTCAATTGGGGATAATAATCGCGTAAGGCCAGCCGCCCGAAAGCCACGTGCCGGGCCTCGTCCTGCATCACATAGGCATTGAGGGCCTGGGCCAGCGGTTCGTTTGCCAGGTCGCGGATACCGTTAAAGGCCGCCAATGCCAGTCCTTCGATTAGAATCTGCATCCCCAGATAAGTGAAATCCCACCGCGAGTCGCTGATGATATTATCCAGCAAGGTCTTGAGCGGCAGACTTATCGGGTAGGCCATGCCGAGTTTCTCGTGCAAATAGCGCGAGTAGGTCTCGACGTGACGAGCTTCGTCCATTACCTGAGTCGCGGCATAATATTTGGCATCCATATTTGGTACGCACTGGACGATTTTGGCGGTGCAGATTAACGCGCCCTGTTCGCCATGCAAGAACTGGGAAAAGTTCCAGGCCGCAAAGTGCCGCCGCATTTCGCCCCGTGCTTTGTCATTCATTTTGTTCCAGTAGGGAGTATGAAAAAGTGTATAAAATTCATCGGGATAGCCAAAAGGATTGTCCATGTTAATCGGCTGCGACCAATCGAGGCGGGTATTAGTATTCCACTGGCGGTCCTTGCCCTTCTCGTACAGGTTTAGCAACTTGTCGCGCCCGTCGTCGTATTCCCAATTAAAGACAGTAGTGGCATTGCTGCCGACCTGCCACTGGGTTTGCTCTACCGGCAAGCTATATATTCGGCTAGTCATGTTTGTTACTCCTTTGAAAAGTGGTCAGTGGTCAGTGGTCAGTAAATGAGTTTTGAGTTTTGAGTTGAAATGCTACCACTAGCCGGATTTATTCCGTATTCCGTATTCCGTCCTCCGTCCTGTATTTTCTGACCACTGACCACTGCTCAAACCGCCGCCCGACTGAAAAGCCCGGTTGGGCGGGTCAGTAAAACTATCGCCATTACAATATAGATTACAAATTGCGAGACATCGGGGAAAAGCGCTTTGCCAAAAGTGTCGGTCAAGCCAATCAGAATTGCGCCCCAGAACGCCCCCGAAAGCGTCCCCAGCCCGCCGATAACCACTACTATCATTCCCAAAATGAGAATATCAAGGTCTACTCCCGGCCCAAAGCTCTGATACGGCCCGGCGATGACCCCCGCTAACCCTGCCAATGCCGCTCCAAAGACAAAAACCAAAGTAAAAACCAGATTGATATTGATACCCAAACCGCCAATCATCTCTTTATCAGCGACCCCGGCCCGCACGACTGCCCCTAACCGGGTCTTTTCCAAAAGTAGATACAGCCCCAGGGCCAAAAGCAGGCTGAAACCGATTACAAACAGCCGATAGACCGGGAATTGCCTTCCGAGAATCTGGACAAAACCGTTAAACGGTTCGGGAGCCGCCAATGATTTAGGGTCGCCGCCCCAAATCCAGCGCATCAAGTCGGCAAAGACATAGGCAAACCCGAAAGTGAGGATTACCTGGTTCAGATGGTCGCGCTGATACAACGGGCGCAAAAAGCCCCGCTCCATTCCAAAACCGATTAGTCCCACCCCTAGCGGGGCAAAGATAAAGGCCAGCCAGAAATTTTTTGTCCAGTCCAACAGCGAAAAACCAAAATAAGCTCCGAGCAAATAAAACGCCCCGTGCGACAAATTGATAACGTTCATAATGCCGAAGATAAGCGAAAGGCCCGCCGCCAGCAGAAATAATAACATCCCCAGCGAGAGGCCATTTAATAGTTGCAAGATAAAAAATTCAAGCGAAAGGTTATCAAGCTTCATTGATATAACCAGTTAAGAAAGTGCTGAGTGCTGAGAAAATACCCCCGACCCGTTTCAATCGTAAATCGCGGCCTCGCCCCCTTTGGGGCTAAATCGTAAATTCCCTCAGTTCTCCTCCGAACCTACCCGCCGTAGTGCCAGCCCAGGGCGCTCAAGGATAGGGGTGTACCTTCTTGCTGCACTCCTGCTCCAACTACTTTCCCAATGTAAAGCTGATGGTCGCCGGTTTCGAGGGTTTGGACTACTTCGCATTCAAACCAGCTCAAGGCCGCTTTCAAGAGCGGCGTGCCAGTGGCGGCGGTAGTAAAATCATCGTCCCCCAACTTTTGATTTACCCGCTTTTGAGGCTTGACCATCCGCTCGATAATCGCCCGGCCCTCTTCGTCATCGGCTACGATATTGACCGAAAAAACCTGCCCCTGATCAATCAGATGGCGAGTATGCGAGTCATTTTCGATGGAAACTACAACCAGGGGCGGGTCAAACGAGGTTTGGGTTATCCAGTTGGCGGTCATGCCGTTTAATTCTTCCCCGGATTTACTTCCGATAATATATAACCCATAACCAATCTGATTGAGACTGGTAGATTTCGCATTTTCGTCCATCTCGGAACTCCTCTAAACACTTTTAACAGGGATATACAGGATTAACAGGATAAATTATAAAATCTAAATTCCTGAACAGCCTGTTTATCTCTGTTTATATTGGTTAAATTTCATTGGCGTTGATGTGCCCCCGGCGAATAAGGTTCTCTGTAAAAAGTGGTCAGTGATCAGTGGTCAGAAACCTTATATTTTAGATTTTAGATTTGCAAGGGAATGGCGAAGGCGCATGGGAGTCGAACCCACCTGCACCGCTTCTAACGGCGCACGGACAGTTTTGAAGACTGCGGCAGCCACCGGACCACAACCGCCTCCACCCAAGTCAACAAGCGGGATTATAACCCGCCCCCGGTGAAGTTGCAAACCAACTGGCTACCCAGGTATCAGGAAAAAGCGGCTAAACTTAGGCCTTGTAATCAGATAAATCAGGAAATGGTAAGGAAAAATAGAAGGTACTGCCCTGACCCGGCTGGCTTTCGAGCCACATCCTACCATCGTGCCGGATAATAATTTCGTGGCTAATGTATAGCCCCAGGCCCAGGCCGTCTACCCCTTGCTGTTTTCCAGCGCGGGTACGGTAGAAGCGGTCAAATATCTGCAACTGGTCATCTGGGCCGATACCCAACCCCTGGTCTTTTACCCAAACGATTAATTCGCCCGACGGTTGGTCTGTCGCGCCCAATTCCAGGCCCACTATAACCGGGGCGTTGGCTGGGCTATATTTGAGAGCATTACTGACTAAATTATTAATCACCTGTTCCAACCGAACTTCGTCCCAAGTACCAGTTGCATTTTCCAGTTGGGTTTGGAAGACCAAAGTGCGGTCAGGATTGGCAGCCCGGTAATTTTCCAAAGTGCCTTGCACTAGCTCGACCAGGTTAATCCCAACCCGGTAAGTTAGCTCAAACTGGGCATTTTGCAATCGTGAAATATCCATTAACTGATTGATAAGCGCATTCATGCGGTCAGTTTGGCGCACAATATTAGCTAACGCCCGCTGGTTCTTTTCCAGACCGGAACTTGGCAAGGCCGCATCACTACTCTCGGCAGTTTGGCGCATCAAACCGCGCTCCAACATCTGGGCATACCCCCGGATAGAGGTCAGTGGAGTCCGCAATTCGTGACCAGCAATCGAAACAAATAGGTCTTTGAGATAATCTATCTCCTTTTGAACCTCGACTGCTCTCTGACTTTCACGATATAGGCGGGAATTATCAATCGCCACTGCAACCCGTTGGGCCAGCGTATCGGCTAAGGTCAAATCTTCTTGCTGATAATTAAAACCCAGGGCATTCTTGACTAAAGTAATCGCCCCAATAACCCGGCCGCGGGCTTGAAGCGGTACAATCATCGAAGAAGTGAAGCCCAACTGCTGATAAATTTGAGCTAGATTATCGGTAGATTGGAGAATCTCTTGGTTAAAATGGGTAGTTTTGGGATAAAGAATAGGCTGACCAGACTGTAAAACGCGAGTTATCGGATGAGGTTTATCCATCTCAAGCGGTGCAAGTTCTCGGAGCTTGTAAATAAGGGGAGTTTTGGTAGCATCCTGGTGAGCCGCCGCCAACCGAGTTATCTGCTCATTTTCATCAGTGACATCTATCGCGCACCATTCTGCTAGTCGCGGCACGAGCAGATGGGCCAGCTTCTCCAGCATAATTGAATAGTCCAGGGCATGCATTAGCAGTTGGCTGACTTCCGCCAGCAAAGCGTTGGTTTCTTCAGCCCGTTTCCGGTCATCAATATCGGTATTAGCCCCAATCCAGATTATTTCGTCGGTATTAGGTTCACGTTGAGGAATAGCTCGTACCAACTGCCAGCGATAAACCCCATCAGCCCGGCGCAACCGATATTCAATTTCGACTGGTTGTCCAAGCTGAATACTATCGCCATCCCAGACCGGGTTAAGCACATTAGGTAAATCATCAGGATAGACCAGCGATTGCCAGTTATTCCCTTTCAATTGGTCAAAGGTAGCCCCGGTATATTCAAACCAGCGTTGGTTGAAATAAGTCGAGCCGTACGAAACCTGCGCCAACCAGACCGGCAAAGGCATCGCATCTGCCAAGTCACGATAACGCTGCTCGCTGGCCTGCAAAGCTTCCTCAAATTGTTTGCGCTGAATCGCGGCGGACAATACATTAGCGGCGGCCTGGAAGAAATTCACGTCCTCTTTGCTAAGGGTGCGCTGTCGGAGAGTGTGACCTACCAAAGTGCCATAAGGCTGTCCGTGTGAACCTTCCAGCCGAATAGAAAGGCTACTCTGGATATTGTAACTTGCCAAAAAAGTCGGTGGCGGAAAGCGGGTTTCTTTAGACCAATCCGCCACTATTAACGGTTGTCGGTATTGCAGAGTGCGTTCGGGAAAACTATGAGGCTCGACTCCAACCACCGTCCGACCCACAATTTGGTCGTCCCAGCCATAACCGGCTTGAATCAATACCGCCTTACCTTCAGGTAGAAGTTTGGTAGCCGAACAATAATTTAAATCAAGAATTTGAGAAACAAGTTCGGTGGTTTTTTGAAAAAGAGGCAGAAGCTCAGAGGTACTCAGGGCCAGCAACCCTAGTTCGGCTATCACCGCCTGCTGGCTCGTTCTAATTTTAAGCTCTTCCCGCGAATTTACAAAATTGGTAATATCAACACAGGTACCGATATAGCCAACAAAAATATTATCCGAATAACGCGGGATCCCGCTATCTACGACCCAGCGATATACCCCATCGGCCCTTCTGAGCCGATAGTCCATCTGAAATTCCTGACGGGCTTCAAAGGCCCGCAAATAAATATCAAGACAGCGGTCCAAATCATCAGGATGAACACCTTCCGCCCACCCATTGCCTAACTCTTGCTGCAAACTCCGTCCGGTAAAATTTAGCCAGTTTTGGTTAAAATGATAGCATAAAGTGTCAGTCCCGGACATCCATACCAAAACCGGGGCATTCTCGGTGGCAAAAGGAGAAAAGTCATTTTCGACCTGCACAGCGTCTTGTATTTGCATATTAGTCAGACCGTCTACGTTCTATTTAGTATTAGAGTGAGCCTAAGAAAACGACCTGATAAAGCAGCTAAGGGCCCAGCAGGTCTTATCTCTAGCATAGAATAATTTTATTATAATTGGCGGTCTGACTAAATGCAACCTCCTAGACGTAGTGATTCACAACCTTCACCAAGTTACTTACATCAAAAGGCTTTCCTAACGCCTGCTTCACTAAGGGATGCGGCCTCAAGTTTTCCAGATTAGCCGAGATTACAACTACCGGTTTGCTAAAGGCCTGCCGGGCCAGTTCGCGCAGCAAATCATTGCCACTCATGTCGGGCAGTCGCAAATCTAGCGTAACCATGTCTATCGGCTGATGTTCGATATAATCCAATGCTTGATTGGCATTATCGGCGCAAATCGCCTGATAACCAAGATCATTAAATAAATCTACCAGGATGCTACCAATATCAGGATCATCCTCTACCACTAATATTCGCTTAATGCCACCCATGTATCGGTTTGTATCCATTGTCTTACCCTCTTCTGTGTTTTCAGAATTATCAAATTCATCTTTATTATTCATTAGTCCACTTCCAAATCCTTTTAATCATCCAACGCTTTAAGCGTTCTGGATATATTTCTTGCAGAAAGCGTGCCAGGGTCAGGCCGATTAATTAACCTTGTGAAATTATGGCAATAAACTAAAATACGCCCGATTTTCCTGGCACGCTTTCTGCTTTACTATACTAAAGAGTAGCGAAGAAGGCACTTATTTAAAAAATTGTATTATAATGAATTAAGCAAAGACCGGGATAACGAGGACAAGAAAGGCTAAGAATGTTCAATCCTGATTTCCGATCCTTGACCTCCGTCCCCATTTCCAGAGGAGCGTAAACAATTGTCCAGTTCAACCAGTAACTTTAAGAGCAAGCAAATTCCCGACCTAAAATTACCGATTTGGCGGGAAGCTTATTCCGGGCTTGATTGGGTGGCCCTCCATTATGCCCCAGTCTATTACGGTTTGGGAATACCACGCGGCGACAAATCTGCCGTGATTGTCGTACCGGGCTTTCTAGCAACCGATACCTATCTGGGAGAAATGTATCACTGGCTCAAACGAATCGGCTATAGCCCCTACATGTCGAAAATCGGGCGAGTAAACGATTGTTTTGACCTGATGGTTAATCGGCTTCAGACTACTATTGAACGGGCTTACCGAGAGACTGGCAAGAAAGTTCATCTAGTCGGTCACAGTATGGGCGGAATGCTGGCCCGCGCCGCCGCTACCCAAAATCCCGACCAGGTAGCCTCGGTCATCACTTTGGGTTCACCGTTTCGCGGGATTAGTTCCCATCCGATTGTGTTGGAAGTCGGCAAGTTGGTGAGCAAACGCTTGCAAGAAACCGGCAAGCGCCCCGACCAAACCAAATGCTTTACGCCGCGTTGCAACTGCCGAGGTTTTCGGGCTTTATCGTCCAGGTTTCCTACCGATAAGGTGATGGCGAGCGCGATTTACACCAAGCAAGATGGGGTGGTAGATTGGAAATATTGCATCACCGATGACCCTTCGGCTAATTTCGAGGTATATAGCACCCATATCGGGCTGGCCTTCAATCCTTTTGTATTTCAGCGGGTGGGTAAGCAGTTGGCGGAAAGCCGTCGCCACGAGGCTACTAAACTCTCATCCTTAACTAAACCGCAAATCGCCTAACTTGCAGCATTAAGAATCCTAAAGCAAAAGAATAGGGAAAGTAAAAAATGCAATCAGTCGTAAATTCACGCAAAATAGCTTTATGGACAGCTACAATAGTATTGGTACTATTGGGATTTTTTTTACTCTGGCAGATTCGGAGTGTACTTTTCCTGCTTTTTTTAAGTATTCTGCTGGCGACCGGCATCGAGCCGATTGTAAACCGCTTGCGTAAAGGAGTTTTTAATCGGAGCGCCGGAATCCTGGTAGTTTACTCGTTCATGATGCTACTGGTTGGTTTGATTCTTTATCTATCGCTACCGCCCCTTTTCGAGGAAGCTAATCGGTTGTTGACGACCTTCACTAACCGCGACCAGGCTGAGGCAGCTATCGCTCAGATAGATAATGGTTTTTTAAAGTCGGTTGCGAATCAGGCTTACACTGCTTTTTCAGATATAAGCCGAAACTTCAAGATAAATGGCGAAGCTTTGAGTGTCGGTCTGACATTACTGGAGGTGTTGTTCTCTTTTATCACGGTTTTTGTTATTGCCTATTATTGGTTGACCGAGCGTACTTTAATCAAACGATTTGTATTTTCGCTAGTTCCCGAACATAAACGCCCAGGCGCTCGTCAGTTCTGGCACAATGTCGAGAAAAAGTTAGGGGCCTGGACTCGTGGTCAGCTAGTGCTGATGCTTTTCATCGGAGTGCTGACCGGGGTTGGCTATTGGATTATGGGGGTAAAGTATGCTCTGGTACTGGCGGTTTTTGCCGCCCTTACCGAGCTAATTCCACTAGTAGGGCCGTATATTGGCGGCGCTCCGGCAGTTCTGGTAGCCCTGACCCAAAGTGTTTGGCTGGCTTTAATTGTCGCAATCTATATTGCCGTCATCCAGTTGATTGAAGGCAATATATTAGTTCCCCGTATTATGAATAGTGCGGTTGGGGTAACACCCCTGACGGTAATTTTAGGGATATTAATTGGCTCAACCCTGGCCGGTATTCCAGGCGCACTTCTGGCGGTGCCAATTGCTGCAACTATTCAAGTAGGCTTTGAAGCTCTAGCGGCTACCGATGAAGAGAATACTGACGGCCTGATTGCCAGCCCCGAACCAATTCCGGCTGTGCAGACTACTAACGTATCCGAACAAACGCCGTCAGCAGATGTACCAAAATTTACAAAGGCCGCCTCCCCGGAATAATCCAGGTAGTAGCTAGTAACTGTCCTTGAACATCTGCTAGACGTTCAAGGGCAGTTCGGGGTGACTAACTCTATCACTTAACGATTGGTTAGGCGCTTATGGAAACCTAACTAGAAAGCTTCTGGGTTGGTATAGGGGTAGGGCAGACGGTCAATGCTTATTTGATGCCCTAGGCAGTTACTGGCTTTACAGCGACTTATCCGGCAATCAAACTTAGGGTCGAAGAACAGGCTGCCACCGCGATTGAAAGCGGGTTAGAGGAAGGCGCAATTCAGTTAGGGATTAGCTTTATCCCACCCGACCTGAATAGCCTGGATTGTGAACCCCTTTTCAAGGAAGAGTTGGTACTCATCGTTTCTCAAAAACATCAGCTGGCAACTTGCCAGGCAATAGAAGTGGGAGAATTGCACAATTTCCCTTTGATACTGCTTTCAAACGCTTATTGTACTCGCCGATTGTGGAATAAGTGTACTCAGCAAGCCGCTATCCAGCCCAGCGTGATTGCCGAGATGAACACTATTGGGGCTATCCTGAATGTAATCCAACATACCGGGACGGGAACTATTCTGCCTAGATTGGCGCTATCTTCCGAACACAACCAGACTTTAGCAGGAGTCAGTTTATTCAATCCCACACCCCAGCGCGAGGTAGGATTATTATGGCGGCACAACAGTTTTCGTTGCGCCGCCAGCCGAGCCTTTGCTCAAATTGTCCGCGAGCTTTGCGCCGACCTTCCGCAAACTTCTATCTCAAATAGAAATTAGCCGAATAAAAACTAGCTGGATTTGGCTTTAGATACCCATCTGCCGGATTCTTCATCCTTTTCATAACCGCCTTTTTTCACCGCCGACCACGCGACTTGATGGGCGCGTTCTTCGTTGTGGTCATACTCGTCCCAGGCGCTGTTGTAAGCCGCCAGATAAATTTCCTGGGCGTGATTGGGCAAATGTTCCTGCACTGGCTCTGGCAGGTCTTTCAAGTTTTTGTAGGGCATTTGAGAGTCTCCTTCTTATGCTATATCAATTCAACTGTTTGCTATTAAATTTTTTCTCCAAATAGAAAAACTCGATTGGGCAAAAATATTTTTGCCCAATCGAGTTATCTGCAAAGAATGTGCCAACAGCCTCAAAATGCCTGGATATTTAGCAGCAATCCCAATCTTTGAGAAGTTGCGAAGCGGGCTGGCTAAGACCCAGATGGCGACAATCACACAGGGCCGCGAAGATGCCCCGAATTACTAAAGTCGTTTTCCAGGCTTCGTCGGTGCGGGGTTGGGCCGCCAGCCAATATTTACGCAGCCGCAAGAACCGCTCCAGACGTAACAAAGCTCTGGTTTGCTGAAAATGATATAGGTTAAGTTGGGTGCGATTAAGCCGGGTATTGTAGATGTCATCTACCGGTTGGGTATTAAAGCGTAATGGGGTGAGATGGGCATAGTTACCTTTAAAGACTGGGACAGGTTCAACGGCCTCCGTAACAATTTCGCTATTTCCTTTATTCTCAAATTTACGGCTGTAAGTATCCATTTTTCCGCTCCTTTGGCAACTTCTTTATTTAATAACCTCAAGCCACCCCACGTCCTCTTGGGTTCAATTTCAGCCTATTTGGATGTAAGGTCTTACAATAAATCCTTAATGCACAAAGTATGCCACTCCTGCTCTAAATTTATACTTTGTTAAAAAACTTAATTTTTAAGGCCAAAATAAGTTCAAAATAGCCTGGCACAGTTTTTGCATATTAAGCCCAAATATAAGGCTATGCCGCTGAGGTTATATGGCGCAATAGCCTTCTACTGTGCATCTAAACGTTAGAAAGAGTTTAACAGAAGGTTCAGGATAAATTAGTCATAAAAATATCAAATCGTGACTTTTCCGGTCTATCCATAAATAGAAACAAATAGAAACTCAAAAATTAATCTTTAGAGGATAAAGGTAATGAAAACTGAGACTGAAGTAGTTGGTGAGGCTACCGATAGCCCACTCCCCAGCATTGAGCCGCCCGTAATCGAAGTGACCAGCGCTGCGCCGGTAGTTGAGCATGTGTTAAAAATGCAAAATGTCACCAAGCAGTTTGGCAAAAACGAGCCAGTGGTCAAAGACTTAAGTTTTGAGGTGGCGCGAGGTCAAATTTTTTGTTTGCTCGGCCCAAGTGGAAGCGGCAAAAGCACCACTATGCGGATTTTGACCGGAACGTACCAGCCCACCGAAGGTAAATCTACGGTGTTTGGGGTAGTATCCCACCGCATGAACCAGACGCTCCGCGAGCGCCTCAGCTATATGCCTCAGCAATTTGTATTGTTTCCCGAACTTTCGGTCTATCAAAATATCAACTTTATGGCTTCGGTCTACGGAATGAGTTGGTTTAGTCGCAGACCGTATATCCGCGAGGCGTTGGAATTAGTCGAGTTGTGGGATGCCCGCCGCAAGCTGGCCTCGCAACTTTCGGGCGGGATGCGCCGTCGGTTGGCCCTAGCCTGCGCATTGGTGCATCAACCGGAGCTAATTTTTATGGATGAACCCACCGCCGGAATTGACCCGGTGCTGCGAGCGCGGTTTTGGGAACACTTTGAGGCTATGCGCGATAAAGGTCTTACTATATTTGTGACCACCCAGTATGTTACCGAAGCGGATTATTGCGATATGGTGGCTATTCTAAATCAGGGGCGGCTTTTGGCTCTGGGAACCCCGGAAGAGATTCGTCAGCAAGTGACCGGCGGCGAGATTATTGACCTGACCCTCAACGAAGTTACCCGCCCAATAGTTCAAATCTTGAGAGAAGTGCCGGGGGTGCTAAAAACCAAACGGGTTTCCGATGAGAGTATCCGGCTGACCGTTACAAATTCGGGCGAAAGTTTACCTCAGATTGTATCCGCCCTTCAACAAAACGAGGTGGAAATTGTCAGCATTACGCCTTATCGCCCCACCTTCGATGAAATCTTTGTACAGCTAATGGAACAGGACCCGGTGGAAGCCAAATCATAGCCTTTACAGGAGAAGCCAGCAATGTGGATTGTAAAAGCATTTATAAGGGTACTCGCCTTTATTCGTAAGGAACTATTAGGCGTTTTGCGACAACCTCGGCTGATATTAGGTCTTTTGGTCGGCCCTTTCCTGATAATGGTCATCTTTGGTTTAACTTACGAGGGTACGGTCAAGTACAACACGATTCTGGTCGTGCCAGATCGAGCGGATGTTAGCACCAACCCGGCGGACTATCACGAATTCAGTAAGCAGGCTTTTAAGCTAAATATCATCAGCAAGAACGAAAACCAGGCCATCAATTCGCTAAATCTGGGGGAAGCAGATGTGGTAATTGTGGTCAAGGAAAATTCTCTGGATGAAATCTATGCCGGACGGAATGCCGACTTTCCGACCTACTACCGTAATATGAACCCGGTGCAGGCCAATTATATTGAGTATAGTAGCTACGTTTATGCCAGCGAACTAAACAAGGTCATTTTGCGCGAAATACTGGCCGCCAACAAACCTAATCCCCAACAATCGCGTGATTTAGTAACCCGGATGCAGGATAGCACTAATTCGCTGGACAAAGCTATGCAGCAGGGCAATCAGGCTGAGGCCAGAATTCACGTCCAGACCTCGTTGGCCCTGAACGAAGCCGCTCGCCGCAGTCTGGACAGTTTGTTAATCCCTGGCAACGGCAAATCGCAGCCGACCCAACAAAAAATAATGCCGATTAATCCGCTTCAGAATAGCACCAATCAGGCCCGCGCCGACCTGGATAACAGTGAGAAAAACCTCAAGGGATTAGAACAAGGTTTTAATCAGGGTGATACCAATTCGGCCCAACAGCGTACCCGGCTGGAAGGAGTGAAGCAATCGAATACAGCATTAGGCCAAAAGCTGGACAAACTTAGCAATATTCCTGCCGGAGTAATGGTCGAGCCAATCCGGGCCGCCGCCACAAACTTGGTAAACAGCAAAATCGGCTACCTGAACTTCTTTGGCCCAGCCGTGATTATCCTCTTAATTCAGCATCTGGCAGTAACCCTCCTGGCCCTTTCCAATGTCCGGGACCGCCAACTGGGAGTTCTTGAAATCTACCGGATTGCCCCGGTACGGCCCGTCCAGATTTTGTTCGGCAAGATTCTCAGCTTTAGCGTGCTGCTGGTGGTGCTGGGTGCAATCCTAATCGGCCTGATAAATCAGCTTTTGGGAATACCCTTTGTCAGCCTTGAAACTCGCTGGCCTCTGGCCCTCCTGGTAGTAGCGGTTACGGTCTACGCCTCGGTAGGGTTGGGGGTGCTAATCGCCGGAGTCGCCCGGACCGAAAGCCAGGCGGTACAGTGGAGTATGATTTTGCTGCTGGCAAGCATTTTCTTTACCGGCTTTATCCTGCCCCTGAGCCAGTTCAGCCCTTATCTGCAATATTTTAGCTATTTGCTGCCTATGACTTTTGGGGCAGCCAGCTTGCAACAGGTAATGCTGGATAACCTGCCGCTCGATTTTACGCTGCTGGCGATACCCTTAGCTACCGGGACGGTCTATCTCCTGGCAGGGTTATTCCTTTATCGCCGCCAGTTTGTCAAACTGTCAAAAACGTAGGCTTATCAGGATTTGGTTTTGGGAACGCGACCCATCAGGTAAAATTCCGGGTTGGGTCGCATATCGGTCAAATGGGCCATGCGGTTGGAAAGTCCAAATAGGGCTGTAATCGCGCCGATGTCCCAAATATCTTCCTGATTAAAGCCATGTTCTTGCAAACTCGTGTAATCGCTATCGCCGACTAGACCCGGTTGCACTGCCATTTTCACCGCGAAATCAAGCATAGCTTTTTGGCGGGGACTAATATCAGCTTTTCGATAATTGGTGGCTATCTGGTCGGCAATAAAAGGGTTTTTGGCATAAATTCGCAAAATCGCCCCGTGCGCGACTACGCAATATAAACAATCGTTGGCGGCGCTGGTGGCGACTACAATCATTTCCCGCTCGGCCTTGCTCAATCCGCCCTCTTTGAGCATCAGGGCATCGTGATAGGCGAAAAAGGCCCGGAATTCGTCAGGCCGATGCGATAAGGCCAAAAATACGTTTGGCACAAACCCCGATTTTTCTTGCACCGTCATTATTTTCTCCCGAATATCATCAGGTAATTCTTCGAGGCTCGATATCGGATAGCGGCTGATGGGTGGTTCATTCATTGTTTTCTCCCAAATAATAAGGCTTTACTTACTGGAAATAGAGCTTGAGAAAGTTCACGGTCTGGTTCAACATATCAATATAGGCCGGGTCTTGCTTACTCAAATCTAGATAATGCTCCAAATCATTATATAGCAATAGTTTGCGAGTGATAAGCAGTCGCTCGAACAGCTCATCAGCTCGTTGGCTCTGCTCCACCGGGACAATCACATCTTTCGTTACATGTACCAGTAAAGTGGGCGGCAAACTTCCTTGTTTGAGAGCAAAATAGGGACTAAAACGCAAGTACAATTCGGGACGGGTGTCGGGCCGCCCGAAGGCTATCAGAAGATATTCCAGCTCGGAAATACCAGGGTCTATGATGACCTGACCGCGCTCCCATTCTTCCCGCAGACGGTACATATCTAACAGGCCACCATATTTTATGCTGCTCTTGAAATTGCTCTGGGCCGGGCTACCCGCCAGTGACCGCTCCATCGCATAAGTATAAACAGTGGAAACGCTGCCACCGACCAGGGCAATTTTAGCTTTGTCGGCTCGGCTCGAAAATTTCCCCGCCAAAGTCAGGCTGGTCAAAACATCGAGGTCATCCAGGTCGCCCGCCAAATCGAGCAAGCGATTGGGGAAAAAGCTGACCACCACATAGCCTCGCGCCGCCAGCGGAATTGAAACGTTCTCCCATGCACTGGCCGGGCCGGGATAGATAATCAGCAAAGTCGGGAATGGGCCGGGGCCTCGGTCAGCCGCCGGTTCGTGGATCAGGCCACCATCCAGCAGCTTACCCCGGTTCTCAAAAGTGAAAGTGCGGCGCAAAGCCGGGCTGTATTCCGGGTTGTCGCGGCTGACTTCCTGGGGCGCAGACACCCGCAGGGTTTCGTTGGCCTTAAACTGGAAAATCGGCTTTGGCTCTAGTCTAAAATCCACTCCGGCGGTGGTATTAGCCGGTTGGACTGTCACCACCCGCCCGCCAAAGCGATGCGGAATGCCCGGTTGGTGGTCGGCACTAATCGCCATCGGCAAATAATTGCCTTCCGGCAGATTGGGCAAGCGATAGCGTCCGTCTGCTCCGCTCATGGCGCTCCAGGTTTGCCCGGCGACCCCGGCGACCACTACCGATGCCCCGGCGACGGGTTTACCTTGCTGGTCAGTTATTTGCCCGATCATCAAGCCAGTGGGTCGCATCTCAAATCGTTCATCCCCCAAACTCCAACGCCAGAATTGAATAGCGTAACGCTCGGCGGTATTCCGCAAAAGGGTCGCTTCGAGGTCTTCGGTAGTGGAAAAATAGAGCAGGATAGTAGCAAACAGAGCCACCAGGAGCCAACCCGCCGCCTTTAATACGACGATAACTAGCGACTTCCAGGGCCAGGGCCACCCACGAACAATCCCGCCGATTAGCAAAGTCAGGGTCAACAGCCCGAATTGCCAGACTCCCGATGTGTTTAGAGCTAGACTACCCGTCAGCCCGACCACCGAAAGCATCAGACCCCAGCGCCAGGCGGGATTTACGATAGCCGATTTAAGCCTGACTCTACTCCCAAAGGGGACCGAGGTGAGACCAAAATAGAGGGCGCTGAAGGCCAAAGCGAGCCAGCCCAATATATCGAAACGAGAAGCGAGTAAGGCCATATCGGTAGGGGGTGGCGGGAAAGTCGCTTGTCGGCTGGTTTCGACCCCGACCCAGACCGCGGCCAGCCCGCACGCTATCGCGCAATCCAAAACCCAGGCTAGTCCCTTTTTGGCCCAACTGCTCAAAGCTGCCAGACCGAAAGTCAGAGCCAACAGGGACAAGGCCAACCCGCCGCCGAACTTGCCCAGCACCGGACTGACCCATTCCGCCAGCGCGGGCGGCAAAAATGCTCCCAATGAGAGGGAAGCGACAACCGCCAGACTCATCAGAACCCAGCCCGCGATGCTTAATCCCAGACCCAGTTCGGTTTTTTTGGCGAGGCTAGGCCAACCCGAAAGTAGCCACAAAGTCAGGCCGACCAGGGCCGTAGCCGGAGCAAACCAGCCCGCCGCATTCGTCCAGACGTGCCACGTTCCCAGCCATATACCCGACAAGACCAGCCCCAGCCCGATAGCTGGCACAATATAGGGTATTCGCAAAGCCCGTTTGCGGGCCTGAGTCTTTAACATTTTAAAATCCCCCCGATTCAATAACTCGATTAAATCTTCCAGAGTTATTATGCGTGATGTTGAGCTGTCCAAACCAGGGCGATAGCTGTAAATTACTGCCATTCTACACTACCAGACCGGCTTTTATCCACTAAAAACCAATCGCAGCCACGATTAGCAAACCACCGCTATCGCAAATTGACCAGTAATAGCGCCGTTATAAGATAACAGCCGCTCAAAATTCGGCTTATTCGGTATTTCAGACGCTTTCCTATCCACTTGACAGCGCAAATATATTATTGTACTATAGTGATAGTACAATTAGTACGTTAGCATCTAAAAGCCTTTTGAAAAGGCCAGGGGTAAAGTAGTGGCTATCTGGTTCGACATAGACCCTCGGAGCGGTGCGCCGCTCTTTAAACAAATAATCGAGCAGGTCAAGCGGTCGGTGGCAACCGGAATGCTAAAGCCGGGCGAACAATTGCCTACCGTCCGGGAACTAGCCGAGGAACACTCGATTAATCCCAATACCATCGCCAAAGCTTATCAGAACCTGGAAGTCATGGGGCTAGTATATACCCGACCAGGGGTACGAGGCGGCACTTTCATTGCCAGTGGGGTCGAAATCGGCTTGCGTCAGGAAGAATTACTTCGCTTTCAGGAGGATTTGAGGCGGGTAGTCCGGGATGGGTTCAATCTGGGTCTGGAAGCGGTAGAACTCGACCACCACTTTCAAAAAGCCCTCGGCGAATGGTATCAGGCCCATCCTCGACCAGCGGCGGCCCAAACTGACCCGGAACAAGCGGACGTGGTAGCCAGTCCCCCGGAATTAAATGCCGCTATTCCATTCGGTGAGCCAGCCCGCGATTTGAAAAATCGGGTAGCCCAAAAGCTATATAGTGCGAAGGAGGAACCGCAATGCTAGAGCATGAAACTTCTCATCAAAAATTTGACCAGTGGCAGGAAACCGTCTTTGACCGACCACCCGCCGACCACTCGGCCCACTTTTCAAACCAGCGTTATGGCCTGCAAACCGACTTCGCTATTGAAATAAACGGGTTGACTTGCGCCTATGGCAAAAAAGTGACGTTAGACCGCCTTTCTTTGCGAGTGCCGATGGGGTCGGTTTATGGCTTTTTAGGGCCGAATGGGGCGGGCAAAACCACCACTATCAAAACAATGCTCGGTTTACGCGCTCTTCAGGGCGGCGAAATTAAATTGCTCGGCTACGATGTCGCCCGGCATGGGCTGGAAATCCGCCAACGGGTCGGCTATATGGCGGAAACCAACAATCTTTACGGCTTTATGACCGTCGCCGAATTGGTCGAAACCGCCCGCCGCCTCAGTGGACGCTGGAATCCCCAGATGGTCAACCGTTATCTTGACCAGTTTGGCCTCTCGCCTAAAGAGCGAATACGCAAATTGTCCAAAGGTATGAAAGGGCAATTGGCTTTGACCCTGGTGCTGGGCAGCGAACCGGATTTGCTGATACTGGATGAACCGACCTCCGGGCTTGACCCCCTCAAACGCTACGAGTTTTTGAACCAAATTGTCCGGGAGGTCAGTGCCGCCGGGCGAACTATTTTCTTTTCGTCCCACAATCTGAGCGAAGTTGAGCAAATCGCTGACCGGGTGGCGATTATTAACGAAGGTCGCATGATTATCGAGGACGACCTTGATAACCTGAAATTACACCAAAAGTCGGTCAAGGTCGCCTTTGACCAGCCTGTTTGGACCCACGACCTCGAAAATATTGCGGGGGTCAAGCGAGTAATGCAAGAAGGGCGGCGCTTCCGGCTAATGGTGCGCGGCAATGCCGAAGAAGTCGCCGCCGAACTCCGACAAATGGGCGCACGCAGCATCGAAATCGTGGACATGAACCTTGAGGCGATGTTTATCGCCTACCTGCAAGGCTACCGCGAAGGCCATGGAGTGAAAGAAGCACGATAGGGGTCAGGGGATTTACCCCCAAAGGGGGCGAGGCCGCGATTTACCCCCAAAGGGGGCGAGGCCGCGATTAGGGAACTCAGCACTCAACCCTGCATTTCTCTGACCACTGACCATTGACCACTACTAAAGGAGTTTTCCAATGTTATACAAAGAGTGGAAAGTTACAAAAGTAAAATTCTGGGTGTGGCTGACAGTTTTTGGGGGCGCAGCCGGGCTGACTTTGCTTATCTGGGTGCTGCAATGGGGGCGGAATGCTCAGGCCACCCTCTTTCAAAGCTGGCTGATTTATGGTTTGGTGACTATGGCAGTCGCGGCGGTGCTGGGCGGGGTGGACATTATTGCTGAAGAAAAGGCCAGCGGCACCCTCAGTTTCCTGCTAACCCGTCCTATTCGGCGTAGCCAGGTTTATCTGGGCAAAATCGGGGTCAATTTTGGGGCGCTGTTGGTCGCCTTTGCCCCGTTCAGTTTTTTATTACTGGCGATTGATCGGCTTAACCCGACTCCCATCGTAGCCTACAAGTTTATCACCGGGCCATGTATCGAAAACCTGGGATGTTCGGGGTCAATGGAACCGATTATAACTGGGACCCGCTCGATTGATTTAGGACAAGGACTATCCGGCATTATAGTGTTTGGTTTGGTGGGAGCGGGCATTATTTGCCTGAGCGGACTGGTTTCGATTTTCGCCCGCAACACCATGCAAGCTATGGGGTTTATGTTGCCGGTCTGGGGTGGCCTCAGTTTTCTTATCGTCGCCTCGGCCACCAACCGCTTTTTTTACTCGCAAAACCCTTCCCCCTGGCCCTTTATTTTCGGCGAGTTTACCGTACCACTATTATTCAGCACCGTTGGGATTTTACTAGCTGGCGGACTGTTGGCCTTCAAGCGCAAAGAATTTTGATTAGTGGATAGTTCGATAGGGGTATAATTATGATACAAAATATAGTGTCGCCGGGCATCTGGTACAAAGAGTGGAAAGCGGTTCGCTTCAAATTGATGATTCTGTCGGTGGTCTACGGATTTGTAAGCCTTTTACTGCTTCAAAATACCAATAGTACTTATTATTCAATGGGGTTAAGCAACACCTGGTTGGGGTACGGTCTGGTGATTACCATTATCGGGGGAGTGCTGGGCGGGGTAGACCTGATTGCCGAGGAAAAAGCCACCGGCACTTTGAGCTTTTTATTGACCAAGCCGGTCAGTCGTCCGCAGATTTATGCCGCTAAAATCGGGGTAATGCTGGTGGCTCTTTTTGCTCCTTTTGTGGGGGTCGGCTTCCTGTGGTTGAGTTTTGATATGCTACACGGCAACCGCCCGCAGTTGGATGAAGTCCTGATAGGCTTCGCCGGGGTCATGGCTATCGGCACGTTTATGACCTGTATGAGCTGTCTGATTTCGATTTTTGCGGCGACGACGGTACGGGCCATGCTTTTCGGGCTAGGAGCTATGAGCGGGCTGGTAATGACCTTTTTGGGCGCGATGGCAATTGCCAATGGCTTACGCTGGTACATGGGCGCAAGTATCAAGCCGCTGACATTGGCGGCAGTACTCATAGTTTTAGGGCTGGCGCTCGGCCTTTATCGGGTCGGGCGGAATATCTTTAGCACAAAGGAATTTTAGGCCAACATTTATTAAAATTACCGACAGCCTGATTTGCCGATACTCTACTTAAATGCTAATATCTCTTTACAATTTTAGGTTTATTTTAGGTTTTAGGAAGATTTAAGGAGCAAAGAGAAAGCAGCGAATGAGCATTAGCGAAAAGGGCCAGGTCGGGTTAGTGGTAGATAGTGTAGCAGACCTGCCGCCGGAAGTGGTACAAGAGTTGGGCAACATCAGAGTCGTGCCGTTTCACGTTTACTTTCAATATGAAGATAAGCCTTATGACGAGGGCGTAAACCTTAGCTACGCTGATTTTTATGAGAAACTGGCCCGGCCTGAGCTGGGAATGCCCAAAACTCAAGGGCCGTCCGCCGGAGAGTTTTTGATTGCCTACGAGAAAACTCTACAAAGTTATGAGCAAGTGGTGTCGCTGCATATGAGCAGCAAAATGAGCGTGGCCTATGGCTCGGCCCAGGTCGCCCGCGAGATGTTGCCCCAGGCTGATATTACCCTGATTGATAGTCAGAGCGTTTCAATGACCCTGGGCCTATACGCGATTCAAGCGGCGCGGGCGGCCAAAGCTGGAGCTACTCCCCAGGAAATTGTAGCCCAAATCGAGCGCCATAAACGTGACACCCAGCAATTTTTCGTGGTGGCGACCCTCAAATATCTGCGGCAGAGCGGACGAGTCAACCAGATGGCCTACCTAATCGGCTCGGCCCTTCAGATTAAACCGATTCTGACCTTCAAAGATGGCATGGGCGAACCGGCGGGCCGCGAACTCAGCCAGGAGCGGGCCTTTGTGCGGATTGCCCGGTTGCTGGCCGAAAAATTCGGCGACCGCCCCCTGATGATGACGATTGTCCACAGTATGTCGCCCGACGGCGCGGAAGCTCTGGAAGAGCGACTGCGAAAGCTGCTTCATATTCAGGAATTGATTCATTCCCAGGTCGGGCCAACCCTCGGCGCACACGGCGGGCCGGGCATGGTCGGGGTCAGCGCTTTTCCAGTTTTACCCTGACTATAATAAAAAATGAGTACTAAAACCGCCAGCCTAATTCCCCTGGAAACCCCTCAAACCCGTAAAGTCCGCCTTCGACCCGGTACATTACTCACCGCGGGTGGGTGGGTCACTTTGCTGCTTTTACCGCCTTTGGCAATGCTGCTAATTGTCGCCAATTTCGCGGTAGACCTGCCCCATTGGGACGAATGGGAACTCGCCCCCCTGGTCATCAAATTGCATACCGGCGGTCTTAGCTGGGCCGATTTCTGGACACCTCACAACGAACACCGAATTTTCTTCCCCAAACTGCTACTGGTGGGACTAGCCAAGCTGGGCGGCTGGAGCGTCATCAAAGAGATGTATGTTTGCTGGTTGCTGGAATTGGCGACCTTGCTACTAATTTGGCGGATGTTACGTTTCACCCTACCGGGGCGCAGTTGGATACTGGCCCTGTTGATAAGCTCCGGGCTGATATTTTCCGCCGGACAAGTTCAGATTGGCGGGGCGGCGGGCGGCTATCAGATAGTCTGGTTTATGCTCAGTCTGGGTGCAGTCGGGGCGATTTGGTTTATCACCCGCTGGGTCGGGCGCTGGTATGGGCTGGGGCTGGCAATCGGCGCGGCGGTTTTCGCTACTTATAGTCTAGCGGGCGGTCTAGCGGTCTGGCCTGTCATCCTGACCGGGTTGGTTATCCAGCGCCAGAAATGGGGTTGGCGAGCTATTGCGGTCTGGCTGGCGGCAGCCGTCGGGTTTTTGGGAATTTATTTCTACGGTTTAGAAACTTCCTCGCTGCGCTTACCCTATCTTTTAGGTCATCTCTTTGAATTCACCAGTTATGTTTTGGCCTATCTGGGTGCGCCCTTCGCCATTGGGAGCGGGATAACGGTGGCGGCCCTGTTTGGATTGGGTGGCCTGAGCTTGCTGGCGGTCACAGCTTACGAGTGGTGGCGCACTCGCGCTATTGGCTGGGGACAATTACAACCCTGGATACTACTGGTACTTTTCGGGATACTAAGTGCGGCCCTGACCGCCACCGGGCGGATTGCCAGCGAAGAAGGCCAGGCGATTTCGTCGCGCTATAGCACGATTGCGGCCCTGTTTTGGGTCGGATTGAGCGGGGCAGTGGTCGGGGTTTTCGAGCCAATCCTGAACCAAAGCCGCGGCTTTAGGAAGAGAATATTGGGCGGGGTCGGTCTTGCCAGCTTATTGGCAATCGCAATCGGCTACTTTTTGGCCTATCAAACCGGGTTTTCGGTGATAAAACACAATAGCCGCGAATTTGAATTTGGGCGGTTCGCGGTCTACGAATATTCTGGGGCAACCAGCGAACTCTTGCAGACCGTTAATCCCGACCCGGTATTTGTCCGCGAGTCGGCCTGGGCGCTCGACCAGTACCGGGAAGGCCCGTTGGCGGTCTCCAAAGCCGAATATTTCCGCCAGATGCAAGCCCAGTGGCAAAAGCGGCTCGCCCCTGCCGATTATACCGCTTCCAGCCTTGCCCTGTCCGCAATTACGATGGTCGAAGGCGACCAAAGCAGCCTGCAAAGAGATAACTCGCGGCTAAGTTTTAGCGCCAGTGGCAAACGGGGGGTCTTGCTGTATGGCGACCTGACCGACAAACCGGCTCGCACCGGGCTGGGCTGGCCCTGGGCCGAAACTCAGGCTCTCGATTTACAGGCCCAAAAAGTTTGGTACATGATTATTTATTGGGATACCGGCAAAGGGCTGAATGAAAACGAGCGCAACTATCTCTATGGCTTGCCAGACAGCGACAACCTGCTGCATTTCCGCACCTATCCCCCGCCCGGCACAAAAGGTTTTTGGGTCTATCTCCACTACCGCACTAGCAACCCCACTCCCGATAGCTTTCAGGTCACGGTCTATGACAGTCGAGGGTCGGGGGTCGGGAGTTAGGGAAATAAAGGACTAAGAACGGGAGACTGAGTTTACAATCGTAAATCATAACATGTTCGAGACTAGAGGCTAGAAAAGCAGATACCCTCCCAGAGCAGCGAGACCGAGAATGATCAGAACGTTTATTCTGCGGCTGAGGCTCAGGCCAAACGCACCTATGGTAAAAATTAACGTTTTCCACTCGAACCCGGCACTGGTTATCAGTGAAATTATTACAATAATAAATAACCCGACTACAGCCAGTGAAATACCACGCATCAGACCCTTTACCCAGGTTAGATGCTCAATCCGACTATGCACCGTCGCCAGTAGAAGAACGGTGAAGGGCGGGATGATGATCGCAATAAAGGCGAGGATTACACCCAGTACACCGTAGGTAAAATAGCCGAGGGCCAGTGCCCACAGCCCATTTGGGCCAGGACTAATCTGGCCCAACGCAACTGAACGCCCAAAATCGGCATCGGTGGCAATTCCATTAGCCAGCAAATCCTGGTGCAGACTTGGCAAATTGCCAAGACCATCAGTAGAAAAAAGGGAGGCTTTGAGAAAGGTAAGGAAAAATTCCAGAGGGTTCATCTATTTGCTTTGCTCCTGTGTTTCCTGAGTGTTCCGCCAGATGCGCGAAAAAACCAACGCTGCCACCACTCCCGAACCGATTAAGACAAAGCTGGCCGGAAATTTGAAAATACCGGACAGCGTAGCACAGACCCCGATAATCAACAGGCTAAAAATAAAGCTGGCGACCTGCTCGTTCCAGGCTTTCCTCAGCAGTGGAATAGCAAATTGCAAGGCAACGGTAAGACTTAGCCCGGCAGTGGCAGGAATTACGCCCTTGAGCAAAGCTTGAGCCGGAGCCCAGTTTTGCACTCCGGCAAATCCCACCGCCAAAATTGTGGTAATTATGGTGCTAGGAAGGAGCAAGCCAATCAAGACTGCCAATATACCTTTCCAGCCTTTAAGTTTTCGCCCGATTAGAATAGAAACCGCTACGATACTCATCCCCGGTGTTAGCTGGCACAAAGCCCAAAATTCGTTAACATCATCTTCGGTGAGCCAACTGCGTTTGGTGATATGTTCCCGCCGGATTAAATACATGGTGGACGAGCCACCACCAAAAGATTGTCCCCCGATTAGTAGCCAAACTCGTAAAATTTCCCAAAAATTCATTTTGGGTGTAGAGGCAGCGTTAGGCGGCCCAGGGGTTGCGGCGGTAGGGTCGATCAGTTGTTTATCGGTCACTTACTCATTGCCTTTCTTTTCTCTATACACGTCCTTTTTCAATATTCATC
Source organism: Chloroflexia bacterium (assembly GCA_038245615.1). GTDB lineage: Bacteria > Chloroflexota > Chloroflexia > Chloroheliales > Chloroheliaceae > 54-19. Next base: position 27,024 of record JBBRSG010000059.1, read on the forward strand.
GGTTTGGGATTCTTATCAATTTTCCGGTGCTTTTAATAAAAACTGGTGGGAGCAATCTACCAGCACATTCGAGAAGATTTTAGAGCAACCCGGTGGTTAAGACAAATCAAAATTTAGGCAACCATTCAGCCCGATAGGTCGGGTTTCCTCCAATCCAGGTAGGGGCGGCCCTGGGTGGTCGCCCTTGAACGCTGATTACTTGCTTGGGGTCTGAATTGTTACAATCGTAAATTCCCTGTCCCCTGATTCTCGTCCCCTATTCCCTAACCGTCACTTCTCGCACCCCGTAAGTCAGCTTGCGTCCGTCGGGGCCGTCGCCCCGGCTGGCGGGGATAACCGGCTGCTCGAAGGTGAAAAAGGTCAGAATATTGCTGCCCGGCTTGAGTTCGAGTTCCAGGCTGAAAGGCTGTTCGTTGCGCGGCTGACCCGGCGGCGAGGCCGGAAGTTGGTAAGTAGCCACATCCCGCTCGTAATTGAGGGTCAGGCGCACACTGCGAGGGACGGCATAGCTGAAAGCTTTAAAATCCAGTCGAATTTTGCGGGGCTGGTCGGTCAGATTAGTCAAGTAGATTTCCGCCGAATAGCCAAATTGCCCCCAGCGCCAGCTAACTCCATTCTTTACATCTGGCTTGAACCAACCCTGACCCACATCCACCACTACTTTGGGCGAATTCGGCTTTGCAGCTCCCACCGACGGCACCCGATAGGCCGTAATCATATTATCCTGATAGACCGGTTGTGGGTTCGGGCCGAGCGCCCGTGTCAGAAAACGATTGGTATTATCTTGCTGTTCAGGCTTTATCGCACCGGGATAGACCACGATATAGCGTACTTTAAAATAATCGAGCAAAGCCGAACTCAATTCGGGAAATTTGGGGCGGGACAGCATATCAGCCTCAGCATAAGGAATCGCGGTATCGTTGACCAGGGCTTCCGGGAAGAAAGTCGAGTGGCTCAGGAAATCGGTGGGGTTCAGCCGTTTGTGGTCGCGGGCCAACTGCCCCCCCAGCAACTTTTTCTGATGAAAAGTCTGGTAATACATCCGCAGATGTTCCAGTCCGCCGTCCTGAGCATACGACGGCACTTCCAGAATAGCGTAATCGGCCTTGTCCGCCGCCAACGTTTCGCGGTAGAAGGCCGGAACGGGGTCCAGCCCCATCTCGATTTGGAGCGGCAGGAATTCCAGGCTGCAAGCCCCAATCAGGGCCACACTTAACAGCACCCCCGGTTTCAGGCCAAAAGCCAAAGGCCGAGGCCAACGGTTTTCAGCCCAGCCCGCCAGTTCGCGCAGACCGAGGCTTGCCAGGGCTGCAATCGCCAAAAGATACGGCACACTAAAATTGCTGGGGTCGCGGCTGACGTTCAAACCCGGCAATTGGTATAGATACCAATAGGGCAATTTAGGTTGCTCGAAAGTTGCTCCATTCAGATGCAATTGCGGGCCAAGCGCCAGTCCCGCAAAGGTTACTCCCAAAAATGACCACAAGCCGAAAGCTACTCCCTTCCGGCGCAACCCGAAAATAACCGCCAACAACGCCAGCAAAAGCGGAATATAGCCGGGATTAAACGAGCCATCCACCCCGCTAGGGTTATAGTTACGATAGAGGTCGGTGGGCAGATTGCCCCCCGCGAGTGAGCCAAACAGGGGGTTATGCCCGTTGGGGAAAAAGAAACTGAGCAAATCCACCGAGCGCAAAACGGTCTGGGATTGGCTGGGAACATACCACAGTCGGTTGCTGGATTGGGCCAGCATATTCAGCAGCAAAGGGCTGATCGCCGCCAGCCACAGCCCGCCGATAGCTGTCGCTTTCAGCCCAATTCTAAAGCGGGCTTCCCAGCTTTTGGCCCGAAAAACTAGATAAAACAGGGTCGCCAGTCCGGTCAGAATAATCAAATGGAGGGTATAATAAAAATCGGTCAGGGAACTAGCAAGCAGCGCAAAGCCCGCCCCGCCGGTATAAAGCCACTGCCGCCGTCCCTGGGTAGTATCAAAGGCTTTGAGCAACCATAATACGTAAAGCGGTATCCATTGCAGCGAAATAAGGTTGACCTGCCCGCTTTTGAAGAAATCCCACAGCCAGGAATTGCACCAGACAAAGATAATTGCCCCGAGCCATGCCCCGGCCCGGTGCTGGCTGATATAAAAAAACAGGCGGGCAGACCACCATGTCGCCAGCGTCAGGGCCAGGAGAATCACCAAATTAATCCCCAAAATCTGTCCGAAAATAACCTGAAAGATTATGGCTTGCAGCGCCACCAAAGGCTGATTGGCGTGCAAATAAAGCGGAATCCCGGCAGGATAATAGATGTAGTTGGTGAAATAGGGATTAGAAAAACTCTCAAAGAGGCTATGTTTCCAGTGCCAGTAGACCCAGGCGTTTTCGTAGATGTCGCTGCCGTCGGTGGGCAATTTATCGAAGATACCAGCCACAAAACTGCGCCCGAACACCAGCGTAATCAGCCCGGCTATCAGAAGCTCGCCCCACCAGCGCCCGTACCAGGGAACAGGTCTTAACTTTATGTCAACCTGTATATTTGGTTTTTGTTTGAGGTTTGGTATTATCACTGAAGTGAGATGTCTTAAATCAAGTATTCTCTAACATCAAGGCTGTAAAGCCTGCCTGGATGAAATGTCGGTCTGAAGTTAAAGCTTCCGTCAAACTTTTATTCTGCATAACCACAAACGAGATGCAATCGGTCAATCCCCAATTTTTGTCAGACCGACTCTCGTACAAGCTTAGTCCTCGCTTTAGCAGGTCGGTATCTATTTTCACAACGCTTATTTTACTGGAAGAATAACAACGATTGATAAACCTAATAGCCGCTGCTCGGTCTAAAGCACTAAGAGCATCCCCAATTTCAATCAAAACCGCCTCTGTAACCCAAACCACTGTAGCGGTTTGCATTCGAGCCTCTAATTTATTCGCTAAAACATAGAACTGGTCACGTGGATTGATTAACGCTTGAACAAAGGCAGTATCCAAAAAAATCTGGCCCTTATTCATTCCCTTCTACATCCTCATAGCGTTTGGGAGTACCGTGAATATAATGGTCGTGTTCTAAAGACCAATCTTGAGGGGCTTCTACTGTTCCGATTAAACCCTCAAATACATCCCAGGCATTTCGTGACGAAAATTCAGGATGTTCAATCAGTATCAAAGCTAACCCGGTTTCGCAAGCCTCGGTTTTCGTCCACCAATTCACTTTCAGGTCATTATAAGCGATCATTACCGGGTCAGCATCGCCCTCAGCATGAATTGTCAGCAATAACCGACTATCCATATCGCCTTTGTAAGATGGGCCGATTTTGACCGAAAGCAGGGCATTTGGAAAGTAGCTCTCAATCGCGGGTTTGGCCTCTTCCAAGAAGGCGATTAATTCCGGGTGCTGAATCAGAAAACTTTCGACCTCGACGGAATTGATAAAAGTGTAATGCTGCTTTACCAAGTCCTTTTTATCGGCGGTGGTTGCCGGGGCAGTAGTAGGCGCTTCCAACGTAATATCGTAGCGGGTGTTAGGCACAAGGTCGAGCGGATTTTCAGGCCGGAAAACCTGCCCATCGAATATGACTGACACTGTTTTGCTCATGGTAATAGCCCTTTACAACAATAATCGTTATCCCTTTTCCATGATACCTTGCCGGTTACGATTTGGCAACCAGCCTTAAAACTTGTTTTGGCGGAAGACTTCCACTTCCGATAGATAAGATATAATTGCGTAGTACTGATAATATTTGTCCATAAAGTGCTGTACAATCGCCTCGGCTACTGCCCGTTCACACAATACCTCCAGCCGAATCGAGCGATCCTGGTCATCTTCGGCGTGACGGTAGCCATGCGTACCGCCGCCTCTGGCTTCCAGAATGGTATAGCCGTGCGCCCCTAAACGTCGGATGTCTTCCACCAAAAACCGCTCCAGGGCGGCCTCGCTGACTACCGTCAGCAAAGTTCGTTTCACCGTCTGCATAACTCAGCCTCCGATAGAATGAACTACTTGGGCAAACCAATAATATATCTGCACCCCGATAATCACGTTAAAAGGAAAAGTAATCCCCAGCGAAGCAGTAAGATAGTAAGTCGGGTTGGCTTCCGGGACTGCCACCCGCATCGCGGCGGGGGCAGCAATATAAGAGGCGCTAGCCGCCAGGGTTGCCAGTAACATTGTCCCGCCAATTGAAAGCCCAGTCAAGTCCCCGACTACCGCCCCCAATATCCCCGAAATCAAGGGCATTACTATCCCAAAGCCGACTAGAAACGGGCCGATTTTGCGTAAATCCCCCAGGCGGCGCGAGGTTAATAAACCCATTTCCAGCAAGAAAAGTGCCAAAAAGCCCTTTTGCAAATCTATAAACAGAGTTTGCACCGCTCCAATGCGCCCCGGCCCGGCCAGAAAACCGACTATCACGCCACCGAGCAATAAATAAATGCTTTTGCCCAGAAAGACTTCGTGTAACACCGTTCCTAAGCTGCCCTGCCGCGGCCCTCTTGAAACTCGTAACCGGACAATAAGGATTGCTACAATCAGAGCCGGGATTTCCAGCATCGTCAAAAGCAGGGTCATAAAACCCTCGTAGCTGATGTTGGCCCGATCCAGAAAACTCTGGGCCACCGCGAAAGTTACCACGCTGGTCGAGCCATAGTGAGCCGCAATCGCCGCTGCATCGGGCGGTTTGATTTTACCGAGTTTTCGTAAAATTATATAAGCCAGCAGTGGAATAACTATACCCAAACCCAGCGTTCCCAAGACCGGCCAGACTAAAGTATCCAGGCGGGCCTTTGAAAGCTGCAATCCTCCTTTGAGGCCAATCCCGATGAGCAAATAAATGCTCAGTAATTCATAGATTGCTTCGGGAATCCGCAATTCCGATTTAAGGATACCCGCCAGCAATCCCATTATAAAAAAAAGTACCGCTGGTTCTAAAAGGCTGTCTATCATTTATGTCAAGCTCCGCTAACGAGAGAAATTAACACATTCCAGCTTGACGACTTCCAGGCTGGAATAACCTACATCAAATAACGTGTTCGAGCGGGTACTGAATTGCAAACTGTCCCAACTCTTTTGCTGCACCGGGCCGCTGCCAAAAATCTGGGGGGTTTTATCCGGGTCGGTCAGTTGCACATAAGTCGAAAAAGGCTTACCAACCTCAATCGCCACCATATCGGTCCGCTCGACATTAGTTTCCCCCAACCGAAAGCGCAGACGCAACCCGGTTGCCCGCCCCAACACAGCGGTAATCGGATAACTGATTTTAGGGGTAAGGCGTACCAGACTGCAACTAGCCGGTTCGGATAGCTGAACGGTCAAGGTACGCCCGCTAGTTTCTACCATAGTATAACGCAAATCGCGGCTGATTATATCCTGACGCGGGCTGGCAGTCGGCTGCAACAACATAAAGCCCGGCCCGAAAAGCTGGTCAGTCTTGAGCGAGAAATTGCGGTATAGATACTCAAAGATAATTGGAACTCTGGTAGGCTGCTGGACATTATCTACTTTGAGCGAGGCCAACTTATCAATGCCGTAGAGAACCTCCATCCCGGTCTTCTGACGCTCCAACTGGGCGATATACCAGCGTTGAGTAGCTTCAAGATGGGCGGCATAAGATTGGACTATTGGCGCGATTATCCGACGTTGCATTCCAACCGGAAATTGGTTTTCGTAGGGGAAAGCCAACAGCCCTTTGGTGGAATCAGAAGCTGCCAGCAGACCGGATGGGGCAACTGCTTCGGGTGGAGTGTTTTGACCATGCAGCTCTTTGGCTTTGGCGAGAACCGAAACCTTACCTTCGGCGATTTGAGGCCATTTTTGCAAAGGTTCGAGAGTGGCAAAAGGCCAGCTAAGTATCAACAACAAGAGCAATCCGGCCCAAACCGTTTTAAGGCTGGCAACCGGGTTTTCAGTCCGACTTAAACCAACCCAATCGTAGCCAATCAGCAAAAACAGAAAGAGCAAAGGGACTGAAGCCGTCAAAATATGAGCCTGGTCGCTGCGGGTAATTGCGCCCTTTAATTGCAGGCCAGCCGTAATCAATAGACTCAGCAGCAAATAGCCGACGGCAGTTGGCAAGCGGCGCACGTTTCGCAAGACATAGACGGTAGTATATACCAGGACTAAACCCAATATCACGGTCGGAAACCAGGTCAAGGCCCATTCCTGCCCAAAGGTGTAGGTATAACCGCTGACGCTCTCCCACGAGCGCAACTGATAATCAAACAGCCCGCTATAATTGGGCGAAGTTAGCAAGCAGAAAAGGCTAAATAACACGTTGCCGATAATATAACTCGCCACCAAAGCCGCCAGCATCAGGAGCGCAGTTTTAGCCGGGATTAAATCAGTCTTTTTGAGCAGAGCCGGAAAGCGGGCGAACCCAGCGTAAGCCACCATAGTCAGGCAACTTGCCCCTAAAGTATATATTCCCAAATCAACCGTGAAAAGCTGTACCAGAAAACAACCCAAGCCTACCAATCCTGCTCCAATTAGACGATTGCGATTGGTACGGGCATCCAAGGCTTTTGCCAGCCCAACCGCGACTAAAGCCGCCAGCCACGAGCGATTATAGGCCAAAGTCAGGCTCAACATCGCCGCCCCCAACCAGATAAACAGGCAGTATTTCCAACCAATCTGCCGAATTAGTCCTAAAATCACCGCCAGTGCCAGATTACCTATTAGCAAAAGCAAAAACAGGGCAATTCCATAGCCATCGAAAGCTGTCGGCCCGGCATTCAGTAGCATACCCATAGCTACCAAAATTTGAGCCAATGGCCCATAGGTCAAAAAGACATCGCGCCCCAATAAATCGCCCTGCTGCAACTGGGCCGCCATCCCCATCACCCAGGCTTCGTCCAGCGAAACTTGCGCCCCGTTGTTAAAAACCGTAGTCCGTAAAAGTATTAGTACCAAGCTCAAACCTAAGCAAAGCAGTAAGGTCAGAGCTTTGGCATAGCGCAAGAACCAACCGATGCTGGATTGAAGCGCCGGGTTTGACCAACCTATTCGGAATTTACTCACCCAGTTTTCTACTTTGACCGTTACTTTCATTTATCTCTGAAAATTGATACATTCTAGTTTTAAGATTTCGGTTGAGGAAGGCCCGACATCAAACAGGGTCGAAGGACGTAACCCAATTTGAATATTATCCCAGACTTTTTGTTGCACGGGCTTTGTCCCAAAAATCTGGGAGGTTTTATCATTATCCACTAATTGCACAAAAGTCGAAAAAGGCTGACCCACCTCCAGCGGCATCAGGGCCGTAAACTGTATCTCAGCCTGACCTCGCCTTACCCTTAGCTCAAAGCTGGTAGGCCGTCCTATCGAGGCCAGAAAAGAATAGCTGATTTTAGGAGTAAGCCGTAGCATACTACAACTCGTAGGTTCAGCTATTTGTAAGGTTTGAGCAGAGTTTGGCTCAACCACGCTGGTAAACTTGAGTTCGGTACTGGTCATATCCTGACGGGGCTGAGGAGTCGGTTTAAGAATGATATAGCCTGGTTTAATTATTCGATCATTTTTTATTTCAAAGTTGCGGTACAAATACTCAAAAATAATCGGCACTCGCGTCGGTTGCTGTACCCGGTCTATCTTTAACGAGGCCAACTCATCCAGACCATAAACCACTTCGATTTCGGCCTTATGGCGCTCCAGTTGCCCGATATACCAGCGCTGGGCCGACTCGGAGTGAGCAACATAAGTTCCGGCAAAAGGTGCAATCAGCTTTTGCTTCAGCACAATTGGAATATGGTTTTGATAGGGAAAAGCCAAAATCGTCTTGGTGGGGTCAAGACCTGCTTTCATTCGGTCAGACACAATCGCATTTAGCGGAGAGTTCGAGTTGGCAAGCTCTCCCAGCCGCGTCCTCACCGAAAGTTGACCCTCAAAGATACTTAGCCAATTTTGCAACGGGCCGAGGCCGACCCCCGGCCAGCTTGCCAGTAAAAATAAAAATACTCCGACCCATCCCAATCGTACCCTAAAACTCCCCTTTCTCAATACATTTTCGCTGGCTTCCTTTTCGGTGGGCCTACGCCAATCTACCGCTAAGAGAAAAAACAGGGCTAAAAACGGAATACAGGAGAGGATAAGGTGTCCATAATCACTGCGAGTAGTTGCTCCCTTGAGTGATACCAGGGCCATTCCTAATATACTTACTAATAAATAGCCGTCTGAGGTTGCTATCTTTGGTAGCTGCCAGATTAAGGAAAAGGTGGTATATAAAATTAGAAGTCCTACCGCTAAAGTAGTTACCCAATCTATTTGCCAGGGAGTTGCAAAAGCAAAGGTGTAGGCTTTGGCCTGTTCCCAGGAACGAATTTGGTATTCCAATAATCCTGGATAGTTAGGCGAGGTCAGCAAACAGCCTAAACTAAACAGTAAATTACCCAGAATATAAGTTCCCAGCGCAATTGCTAGCATTAGCAAACCGTTTTTGAAGGATATCAAGTCGGGCTTTTTGAGGATATTGGGGAAGCGGGCCAGGAAGCTGTAAGCTACTAGCACCATCATAACCGCCGCCAGACTATACAGCCCTGAATCAAAGGCAAAAAGCTGTAATAAAAAACAGCCTGCCCCGACCAGCCCTGCTCCAATTAATTGCCAGCGAGTAGTTTTGGCGGAAAGCGCCCGCCCTAGACCAACCGCCACCACGACTAATAGCCACGAGCGATTGTAATACAAGAGCAGACCCATGACTGTGCTTATCAAAAAGATGCATAGTGATAATTGCCAGTTTATCCGTCGGGCAAAAGCCAGCAAAATCGCCAGGCAGATACTACCCAAAGTCATGAGTATAAGAAACATCATACCGTAGCTATTAAAGGCATTATGCTCAGGATTAAAAAGGGTTCCGGCATAGGCCAGCAACTGGGTCAGCGGGCCATAAGTCAGAAAAACATCGCGCCCCAATATTTCGCCTTGCTGCATCTGAGCCGCCATCCCAATAAGCCAATCGGCATCTATCGGAATTGAGTCGCCTCGCGTCAGGGTTGGGGCAATCGTGATTTGGATAACCAGGGTAAAAGCCACCCCAGATAGCAAAGCCAGAGCTTTAGCATAACGTGAAAGCCCTTGCTGAAATAGCTTTAATAATCCTTTTGCTATCAAAGCTGGCGATTTATTCGCTTGGCTGAGTTTTTCTGCTTTCACCTAAAAATACCATTATTAATGTAGATTATATACCGCCATTTTCAGACTATCTTGATTGGGCCGCCCGGTACGGTAAAATAAGGTAAGCGTAAAGCTCTTAAGCTTCGGTGGTGCGAACATCCGAAAATGATTCCAGCCGTCGGCTTCCTCACTGGCTTTCAGGGCAATCTTGCGCCATAGAATCCGACCATCGCTTTGCCACTCTACTATAGCATAAAGGGCAGTTTTGGCCTGTAAATCTACCACTTGAACCCCCCAGTCCCGCCACGAGGTCGGGCGCATCGCTTGCAGCCCGACAGTCTCTACTTGAAAAACCGCGCCGAGAGTGCCAATCGCGGTGAAATCAAGCCGCTCAGAAGCATAAACCAGGCTAGATTTTTCACCGCGCACCATCTGAAAAGCCTGGGAGGGATAACCACTGACCTGAACATTCGTCGGGGCGAGGCGTTTGCGCCATTTCTCGGCAACTTCCCGGCGATATATTTCCGGCGGTGTCCGAAAAGGCCCTTCCTGATACTGTTCAAGGCCATAAAACACTTGCTTGAGGCCGACCTGATAAGAAATTTCATCTATTAGTTCAAAAGGCAGCGAACTATAATCGTACAAGACTGAGCGCCCATATTCGGCTTTCAATCGGTCTTCTTCGATTAGATTGAAGCACTGTAAGTTGCCACCGATGTAACAGAGTAGTCCAGCGGTCAGGGTCAGCCCAATACTTGTCCCGATTACCAGGCGGGTTTTTGGCCCAGCAGTTTGGTATAAATCCGACAGCGCCAGATGTAGAACCCCAAATAACCCAATCCAGAAAGCGCTGGCAATCGAAACATAGCGCCCGACTATTGGTATAGCTTTATCCATATCCAGAAAGCCCCGCCCTGCCGCCGTGATAGTCGCCATTGCCAGGACTATCAAGCAAAGTTGCGCCCAGGGTAGAAGCTGCCGCCATTTGCCGTCTTTGGCTCGCCTCGACTTATACCAGAACCAGCCGCCAAAACCAGCTAAAGCCAGCACTCCGCCGATGCCCCACCAAAAAGCAGTGTTATCTGACCCTACCCAGAAGCGCAAGGGTAGACCGATATAGCTAAAGATAAATGCTACAAACTCCAGCGGCTTTTTGATAAAAAAATATGGCTCCGGGTTGAAAGAATTGGCCTGATAACCATAAAAATAAGTGCCGTAGACCGCGATAGTGACCGCTGACCACAGAGCGATATAGCGCCCGCGCCATTCCTGGCGACGAACCAGCAAGCCAAATAATATCAAAAACCACAAAAGCAGACCACTTAGCAAAGTAAAAGAAGCTATCAGCGCGCACACCCCGGCCATTGCCAACCCCAACCCTTTACCAGCCCAACGATTCGTGACCCATACCGCCACGATGGTCGTGAGCAATAGCAAAAACCAGACAATATTTATAGTGTGCGTCCAGCTCTCCCATTGGATCGCCGAGAAAAGCAGCAGCGAAAAAAGGGCCAGCAATCCCAGCCGGGCAGTTGATAATGGCTTGCCGGGTAAAGTAAAATTCAGCAAACGCCCTAGAACAAATAAAGTGATAAGCTGCATCCCAAACCCGGCTAACCGTTCAATATCTATGTTCCAGCCGAAAGGCCACGCCAACCCCATAGACAGCAGCCGCAAGACGGGAATACGGTGTTCCAAATAAGGAGTCCACAGGTCATCACGGGTCAGTCCGCCAGTATGCAGCTTTAAGATTTGCCCGGCGATTTGCCACGAATCAAAGACCGGCATATTGTTGGAAATTGAAAAAATAACCAGCAACATCCCTAGCGGCGGCAAAATTATCAGGCCGCCAAGTAGCAGCCAAACCGGGTTTAACTGGGCTAAACGGCTCAGGTTAAAGGCGGTGGCAGGTTTACTGCTCGGATTTTGGTTGGAAAGCGTTTTCACCATTCGAGCCTGAATTTCTGGTCAGTTGTGTTACATATTGCTGGGCGTATTCCAAAGGTTGGAGGTCGCCAAAACGTGATAGGGTCGGAGTGGTCGTCCAATACGACAAATTCGGGTTAAAATAAGGGTCGCCTGCCTCTAATAAAGGCTGATAAGTTTTTAGCGAGAGACTATAATCCTCAGTGGGCAGATTGCGGCCCTGATGGGTGGCGCTTTCCAGATGATAAAGCCGGACATACGGATTATAGACAATCCGATAGCCGTGCTGTTGCAGCTTGAGACCAAGCGCAACATCGCTGCCATTCAGCACAAAGCTTTCCGAAAAACCGCCGACCTGCTCAAAGACCTCTCGTCGGATTAAAGCACAGGCCGCTGTGACTGCCGAATAATTCCGATACCACTCGCTATAACCGTAGGGTGTAATAACCCCTTC
>JBBRSG010000060.1:0-38193 GCA_038245615.1 Chloroflexia bacterium
ACAGGCTTCGGCGGCAAAGACCTGGACTGCCGGTTGCAAGTTCTGAACCGCTTTTGCGGGTTCAATCCGGCAATGCGAAGTGGGATAGGCTAGTACCAAAAGGGTCAAGGTCAGCCATGCCCCAATCAGAGCCATTACCGCAAGCCATGCCGGTACAAAGGTGAAAATGCGTTTGTTGGTCAAAATCTCTTTGTAGTCTTTGAGCGAACCATGATGTCCGGCATCGCTGCTCCGCGACAGACTCTCTTTCATCCAGACCGCGATAATAATAAAGCACAGGGCGTAAATTGCGATGGCTACAAAGAACCCGGCCCGCCCTAGAAAAGTCCAGACCTGCCCGCCAAAAGGAATCGCCAGGGCGATACCACTGACGGTTACGACTTCGTAGGCGGTCATTACCCGCACCCGCAGTTTATCATTCCCAACGCTGATGTCGGTCAGATAGCCCAGGTTAGAGGGGGCGTTAAAGGCCGCTGCCACCCCCTCCAGAAGTCGCCCGGCTAGTACCAGCAGTAAAAGTGTCACCAGTTCGAGGCTGAAAGTTGAAGCGCCCAAAGCTGGTTTGGGAAAGAGGAAGGTGGTGATTGCCAGCAAGAAGGCCGCGATACCCCCGGCAATCGGAGCATACATCATATAGCGTTTGCGTCCGTTGCGGTCACTCAAAATCCCGACCAGCGGAGCCATTAGTAATTCGCTGACATAGAAAGCCTCAATAACCAGCACTACCAGCGCGGCGGAATGGGACTCTTTGCCAAGATAAAAGCTCAAAATGGTGAAGCTGGTGCGGGCCGCAACCCGGATTAAAAAAGTCGAAGCTATGCTGGCAATAATCGAAGTTCGGCCTACCTGGGCGGTAGCCGAAAGCTTTGACGACGATGGGGCGGGTGCTTCCGGCAAAGTCGCCGTCGCGCCAACCGCCGGGTTTTCCTCAACGCGCATCTGGTATTTTGTCCTTCCTCAAGCCTGAAAACTGAAAAAACTTGAACCGATAAAAAACCGATAAGGTGGCTTCTATTTTACCCAAAATTAAAAAATTTACAAGTGATAAAACTCACTTTCTAAATAACTTATACAAGCTTAACATTACAACCACCATTACGGGGTCAGTGGTCAGTGGTCAGTGGTCAGTAGGGTAGTTTTGAGTTTTGAATTATAATCCCAGATACTAACCGGATTTCTTCTGTCTTCCGTCTTGTATTTACTGACCACTGACCACTGACCACTGACCACTGCTCAGGATTTCACGCGAACTTCGACCCCAGCGGCCTGCTCGATAGGGCGGATGATGGCGGTATAGTCGTCGCGTCCGAACCCGGCATCAAGGGCCGCCTGGTAGATGGGGCGGGCCTGGGCTGCCATCGTCATCGGCACGCCATTTTCCTCGCCCAGTTCCATCGCCAACCCCACGTCCTTGTGCATCAGTTCGGTGAAAAAGCCGGGCTGAAATGCCCCGCTAAAGACATTGCGAGGAAAGGCATTCGCTAACTGCCAGTTTGCGCCACTGCTCATTCCGACGATTTTGGCGGTCATCTCCGGGTCAAGGCCGGCCTTGACCCCCATCACCAGGGCTTCACTACAGGCCGCCGCGATAATCGCCCCTAGCACGTTATTGATAATCTTGACGGTTTCGCCCGCCCCGACTGGCCCGATATGGACAATTGCTTCTTCTCGGCCCATCGCTTTGAAAACTGGCAGAACCCGCTCGAAAACCGACTGCTCGCCGCCGACCATAATCGTCAGGGTGCCGTTTTGCGCCCCTACCGAGCCGCCACTGACCGGTGCATCCAGAAAGCTTACTCCTTTAGCGGTGCAAAGGGCGGACAGCTTGCGGCTGGTGGCCGGGTTAATCGTACTCATATCCACGATGACCGCCCCCGATTGTGCGCCCTCTAGTACCCCGTTTGTCCCCAAAATTACCTCTTCCACTTCGGGCGTGTTCGGAACGATGGTGATGATTACATCGGAAGCCTCGGCTACCGCTTTGCTGGATTCTGCCAGCACCGCCCCAGCCTGAATTACGTCCTGGACTTTTTCGGGACTTCGGGCGTAAATCGTGACCGGGAAACCGGCCTTGAGCAAGTTCTTGACCATTCCCTGACCCATCGTGCCAACTCCAACCAAACCTACTTTTAATCCGCTATCGTTCGACATCAGCTTTTCTCCTTAAAAAGTGGTCAGTGGTCAGTGGTCGGTGGTCAATAAATCCCCGACCTACGGCCTCCGCCCCTGTTTTTTCATTAACCCTACTGCTTCCGGCTTATATCCGTTTCTGGCTTGAACCTGAAATAAAGGGTTTGGATAACAATCTTGATTTACAGTATGTGGCGCTGGTGCTATTATAGCGCAGAACCAAGCGCCCGATGAATAACAAAGAGTTAATCTCAAAAGTAAAAATCCAGACAAGCTTAAAAGAAAATAAAGACGAAACCAAAGAAAAGAGTTGCGCTATGAGCATCGAAATAAATCGTTCCGGCAGCAATGGCCCAATTGATTTTGGGGCGTTGGCCCAGACCGATAGATTGCCCGGCTTTATCGCCACCGACGGGCCAAGCTATGATGATATGACCCGCTGCATCCATTGTGGGCTGTGCCTTCCCAGTTGTCCGACCTATAAGGAAACCGGGATGGAAACTGAGTCGCCGCGTGGACGGCTCTACCTGATGCGGGCTTTTGCGGATGGCAAACTGGCGGCGGACGACGATGGGCTGAATAAACATCTCGATTTGTGTCTGCAATGCCGGGCCTGTGAAACGGCCTGCCCCAGTGGGGTCAAGTATGGGCATCTAATCGAAAAGACCCTTGACGAAATAAATCACCGCCCGGAAGTGATCGAAAAGCGCCGCAGCCCCACCGAAAAGGCCCTGCGTTGGCTGGTCTTTCGCCAGCTTTTTCCGCATCCGGCCCGCTGGCGGGCTTTCGGGGTGACGACCCGCCTCTATCAGCAGACCGGGATGCAAAAGCTAACCCGCAAAATTGGACTGCTGCGTCTGCCGCTCTTCCAGAAAATCGGGCTGGGCAAGCTCCCCGACCTGGAACAGTTAGTGCCAGCCATCAGTCAGCCGATGTTCACCCCGCCTGAATCAGAGGTCGTGCTGGCCCGCACCGAGCAACGCTATCGAGTGGCCCTGTTTAGCGGTTGTATAATGAGCGTAGCCTTTGCGCGAGTCAACGAGGCGACGGTTCGGGTGCTGACCCGCAATTACTCAGAGGTAGTCATTCCCAAAACCCAGATTTGTTGTGGGGCGCTCAATGTCCATAATGGCGACCGGGATTTTGGGCAGGAAATGGCCCGCCGCAATATCGAGGCTTTCGAGCAAGCCGAAAAAACACATGGTTCACTGGATGCAATTATCATCAATGCCGCCGGGTGTGGTTCGACCCTCAAAGAGTATGGCGAATTGCTCCACCACGACCCGGTTTATCAGGAAAGGGCCGCCCGCTTCGCCGCCAAAGTCAAGGACATTAGCGAGTTTTTGGCAAATATTGACTTTAACCGCGACATGGGGCGGGTCGAAAAGCGGGTGACTTATCAGGATGCCTGCCATCTGGTTCACGCCCAGCGCATTCGTAATCAGCCGCGCACTCTGCTCAAGGCTATCCCCGGCCTGGATTTTGTCGAAATGCGGGATAGCGATAAATGCTGCGGGAGTGCCGGGATTTATAATGTAACCCATTACGACATGTCTATGCAGATTCTTGACCACAAAATGGAGCGAGTGGCCCAAACTAATGCCGGTTGTATCGTCACCGCTAATCCTGGCTGCCATCTTCAAATGCAGGTCGGGGTCAAACGCTCGCATATGGATGAAAGCCGGGACGAGCCAATGGAGGTCGTTCATCTAGTCGAACTACTAGACCAGGCTTACCGCACTCCCCAGGGTTGATAGCTGGCTGGACATCAGTGGTAAACTAATAAGAATGAAGCAAATCGTTTGTTTCATGTTCATAACATTAAGGTAATCATAAGAGTTAGTATGCCAGCAAGAAAGAAAACCCTGACTGAAAATAATCTGGAAACCCCGCCCGAAATCCTTCACGTTTCAGACGGTGAGCCAAATCTCGATAATCTGGAAGTAACCACCCGCTTTTTGCGGGAGCGCGAGGAACGCCTTGACCGCCAGACTTTACGACTGGCCCAAGCGCTCATCCGCTCCGGCTTCAAAGTGACTGACCCACGTTTGGCGATTTTAGAAGAGATTAGCGCCTTTAGCCGCGAGTTCGAGATAAATGAACTGGTCAAAAAAGTCGAAGAGCGCCCCGGCGATAAACCGGGTATTGCCAGTGTCTTTCGCACCGTCAAGCTCTTGACCGAACTGGGGCTATTGCAACGAGTTCACACCGGGGACGGTTGCCACCGTTACGGATTGGTGCGTGGTCATAATCATCAGATGGTTTGTCGGTGTTGTGACCGGGTAGTAGAATTTCAGGGCTGCGATTTTAATGAGCTGACCAACTTTTTGGAACAGCGCACCGGCTTTAAGCTGGAAGGCCACTGGATTGAGTTTTTTGGACTCTGCCCGGATTGCCGTAAGGCCGCCCAAGAGAGCGCGGCCTTGCCCGGCTTTGGGATAGTCCCGCTTGCGCCCCATCAACACTCTAAAATTGAGGAGAATGAGCGGCCTGCCCCGCTTAATGTCAGTACAATTTCGCAAGTTCCGAGCTAAAAGGCTATTCGCCAGGATGTTGCAAAAAAATTAAACTGCTATATAATGATGGCAGAACCTTTCAGCCGGAATGCCCGCGACGATACCGATGCTCTAATCAGGCTTGCTCGGTTAGAAAACAAGGACAATTATCGCTAACTTTTTCTTAATTATTATCTTTTCTATCCATTTTGGGTAGACCATTGGAATTTTCTCTTAGCTCTTAAATCCCAAACCGGGGTATTAGAGATTGTATCCTATAGTCCAAATTGCATGGCCTAAAACTTGCAATGACTGGACTGGTAGAGCGCCATTCGGCAGCAGGGCGCGGGTATTCCTCCTGGAGGAAGACTCCCGAAAGTCTGTGGTACATCATCCGCAGAAGCTGTCAGGCGGTAATCCAACCGCACTTGTCAATCGCGTTGCTAGTTTAAGAATCAAACGGAGGAACAAGATGGCGAAAATGCGTATCCTTTCGTCACTCGGCGATACAGTAGTTGAGTGGGACACCGAAAAAGCAGCTGTAGATGCCGATGCTGCCAAAGCTGTAAAAGAGGCTGAAAGAATTTTCCGGGAAGCTCGCCAGCGTGGAGCTACCGCCTTCCGGGTAGATGCTCCTGAGAAACCCGCCGAGCGTATAGATAAATTTGACAAAACCGCCGACCAAATTATTGTTGTACCACGTGTAGCCGGGGGTTGATTAGGTGGACGCGGTATTGATGCTGGCCCTTTTTACCATAGTAACCACTGGCATTGCGCTAGTCTGGTTTATCTCCTATGGGCATGGTCGGCTAGTGCCACGCGGCCCATTTCCAAATCGGCATCCCGCTTTTGCCCGCTACTATGTCAATAAGCAGGAAGCCGAGCAGAAAGCCGAGCAATTGCTAAAGCTTTTGCTAACCTCGGAGCAGTACAACCACATCGTCCGCAAGGGCTATCTGGAAGTTCAGAGCGGCATGTATCCATATCGTACCTATCGCATTCCGCGTCATCGCGGGAGTGTAGAAGTCTACGAGATGGGGCGGCTAGTGATGAGCCTGTGTGTTCAGCCCACCGAAGTTGTGCCGGATGCGGATGTGGTAGTAATGCACAAGCTGATGATCGAAGGCAACGAGCGCGAGTACTTGCGCCGTGCCAATTATTTTGATCGTCAGACCGACCCATTCTGGTAGTTTTTCCGAGGGCGACCCCGCGCTTTTTAGCCAGAATTAAATAAGGATTTTGCTCTCAGCCCGCTTGTAGCGGGCTACTTTGTTTTAAATCCCAAAACTGGTATAATTTTGACCCATGACAAAAGCTGTATCTTCGTTTATTTCGTTTATTATAACTTTCGATTTAATCCCGGCAATCCAGGTTGGGCGAGATATTGTTGACCCACGAAACTAAATCGGCTGTATCTGACCGCCGCCCACGCTGGCAGACCTTTTTTGGTAGACCAACTTTGGTAGCTTTTTTGGTCGCGCTGGGATTAGCCGCGCTCTATGGGCGCGTGGCTTTGCTAAATCTGGGAAGCGGGGTGGTCGGCGGCGACCTGGACGGTTACGAAAACCTCTGGAACGATCATTGGGTTCGCACCGCCCTGCTTGACCTCAAGCGCAATCCTTTTTTCACCGACTATCTCTATTATCCCACCGGCATCAGCTTGCGCTATCACACTCTGAACCCGCTCAATGGGCTGTTTGCCATTCCGCTTTGGCCTTTAATCGGCTCAGTCGCCACTACCAATCTCAAGTTTCTGCTGGCGATGGCCCTGACCGTCTTTTGCAGCTATCTGCTTTTCAAGGATTTGGTAGGCCAACCGCTCCCGGCCCTGGCAGGGGCGGCGGTGTTTACCTTCGCCAACGACCAGATATTGGGGTTTTACAGCTTCGGGCAGGCCGAAAAGCTCTCGATGTGGTGGCTACCGCTCTATTTCTTTTGCATGTTCCGGGCCTTGCACCGCCCGCATTGGGCCAGATATATTGCCGCCGCCGTTGGCTGCTTGCTGGCGATGGCCCTGACCGACTGGCAATTCGTCCTCCATGCGGTAGTCCTCACCGTCGGCTACTTTATCTTTAGCCTGTTCACCCGCCAAAGCTGGGCTACCAAACGCACTATTTTTCTCAAGCTGGTGGCTATTGGTCTGCTATGGCTGGCAATCGTCTGGTTTCCGCTCTTGTGGCCTATGCTCAAAGAGGCCCAGGTCAGCCCCTGGCTTTCGGTCAGCGAGCAATCCAGCGTCCGTTCCCGCGCTCTTGTGGATTTTGGGGAAATCGGGTTGGGCAATCCCGGCTATCTGGCCTTGATTTCAGGGATTGCCGGGCTAGTCTTGCTATGGCGGCGCAAACCCGCCCCCGCCGAAAAGCGGATGGTAATTTTCTGGATTATCACCGCCATCGTCGCTTCGGTCATTTCGCTCGGCCCGGAACTCAAGTTGACCCAGACCGCCGACGACCAGACTACCGGAATTCCAATGCCCTACGCCCTGTTTTATAAACTCCCGGTGCTGAGTATCGGACGCGACCCAGGTCGCTTTTATCTGCTGGCAATGCTCGGCTTTGGCTTGCTGCTGGCCTATGGGCTAAGGGAGCTTTTGGCGGGGGTCGAGAGATGGGGGTCGGGGGTCGGGGGTTGGGGGTCGGAGGTGGTTAGGTCGCCGTTAGTTGGTATTTTGCTGGTGATAATAGTATTAACGGTGACGCTGGGTGGATTTGTGGTGAAGGCGGGTGAGGCCCAGGCCAACCCTCCCGATTGGCCCGCGTTTTATTACGAGCTGGCGAAAGATAAAGAGTCGTATGCCATTCTGGAGTTGCCGCTTTTTACCGAAAAGGGGCGAGGCGAGGATACCTACGAGGCTTACCAGAGTATTCACGGTAAACCCCGCTTTGGGGGACGGTTGGCTCGCGACCATAAGCTGACCAATCCCAACAACTTTACCAAGACTGCCACCCTGTTCCGGGATTTTTTCTGGCTACAACGGTCTGAGGTTATCGAAAAATATCGGCCCTTCCAGACCGGCGACTTTTTGCAAACCCCGGATTATGCCCAATGGAGTTTGCCCCTGCTGAATTATTACAAGGTGCGCTATATTATTCTATATCCCGATGCGCTCAAGGACACCAGCCCCCAAGCTCAAACCGCCGCCGAAAAAATGGTCAGGTTAGCTTTGGGCCAGGATGTCAAGCCGGTCTATCAAGATGCCAAACTTATCGCCTATCGCGTGCCGGATGCCCCGCCTCCGGCCTCAAGCTTGTTCATTGATACCGGCAGCAATGGCTGGTATCCGGCAGAACCTGGGCCGGAAGGTACTTTTCGGTGGGCCGATGCATGCAGCAACAGCCAGGCCGAGCAATCGCGCCAACTCGACAAGTGCAACAATCAGCCGTCCGAGTTGCTGGTCTTCAATCTGAGCCAGACCCGCCAACGGGCTAAAATCCAGTTTATAATCTCTAATTACCGGCAGGCCCGTCAGGTGAATATCAGTATCAATGGCTTCCCGGTCCAAAATGTAGAGTTAGAGGCGGGAGCGAGCCGCGAGATTACGCTTGAGCTAGATATTCCGCCCGGCCTAAATAAACTAACCCTCACTTCGCCTCAACCGCCCGTCCCGGTCAACCAACCCAAAGATAACCGCTTCTTGAGCTTTACTCTGCAACGGGTACGCCTCTCTCAGAGCTAAATAAGCCAAACCACCACCCAGACTGCGACTGCCAATCCTACTCCGACTAGCAGCCCTACCTGGGAGGACATACGCACGAGAAGTTGTTGCCCGAAAGGGTGCTTGCGTCCGCTTCGCCACCACCAGATTGCCGACCCTAAGAGGAAATAATATATAAACAGCCAGACCGGGTGAAAATCGGCTATCCCGACTGAGGCGAAAGGAAGAGTGGCGCACAGTCCGACCACTACCAGCATATAGGCCATAAACAGCCAGGCTATCCCGCCAAAAAATTGGGCGACAAACGGTAGCCAACCCCCAAACCCTGCTCCGGCTAACACCACCAGCCCGCCCGTCAGCATTACTAGCGGCACAACCGGCAGCACCAGGCTATTGGTCAAGAGCGATACCAGCGATAGTTGGTGAAAATAAAAAGCCAGGAGCGGTAGAAGCATGACTTCCGCCGCGATAGTGGTAATAATCCCTTCCCGTAGAATAGGCGGCCATCGGCTGAACTGCGCCTGCCAGGGTTGGGCCAGAATTACCAGCCCCAGAGTTGCCATAAACGAAAGCTGAAAAGAGATGTCCATCAGAGCATAGGGTTGCCAGAGGGTCATCAGGAAGGCGCTGGCGGTCAGAGCGCCCAGGGCAGTATTCTCGCGGCCCAGCAGCAGCCCAATGACTGCTACCGCGCCCATGATACCGGCCCGGAGGATAGGCGGGGATGGCCCGACCAGCAAGACATAAAAGAGAATAGTCGCCAGGGCCACCACTAACACCGTCCGACGCTGGAAGAAGCGGCTCAAAACCAGCGTAACCATGCTAACCAGAATCGTCACATTTGTGCCGGAAACCACCAGAATATGAAGTACCCCGCTAATGGTAAATTCCAGTCGAGTGCGGTTACTTAGATATTGCTTGCCACCCAGCAAGACGCTGACCAGCACCCGGCCTTCCTCGCCCGGTACGTTATCAAGAATAGTTTGCTGAATATTCTGGTTGAGGGTATAAAGCCAACGGGTCAGGAAAAACTCCTGGTCAATTGCCAGGGTGCGGGTGCGCGGGTAACTCATAGTGGTATAAATGTTTTGACGGGCCAGCCATTGACGATATGGGAAACTTTCGCCGCTCAATTCTTGTGGCTCAAGTAGCGGCCCAGTCAGTTCCAGCAAGTCGCCCCGACTGACCGATAGGCTGCCCGCCCCTCTTACATACAATTCGCCGCCGATGGATAGCGGACGCTCCGCCCCCTTGAGCCGGATTTGCCGGACGCTGACCCGAAAGCTCTCACTGGTCGCGCCGTAGGTTGGCTCTGCCGAAACCACGCCTATCACGGTAGTTTCTCTTTCGGAGATGTAGTAGCGCAGACTATCCGGCCCGGTAGAAGGCGCGGCCCATAGCAACCGCAGTGCGCCCAGCCCGAAAGCCGCAATCGTCAGTGGCAACAAGACCGAAAAGCGGGGTTTCCCCGGCGATTGCCGGTTGAGAAGCTGCCCGATTATAGCTAACCCTATCCCGCCGCCCACCCCGACCCACAGCGGCCCGCCCGGTAGTTCCAGCCAGCCTTGCCCAAAAATCCCCGCCAGCCACGCCGCTGTTAAGATTGTAATGGGTAGCATCATCTGAATTCCTTTTAGGGGGTCGGGGGTCAGGGTTTAGGAATTTACGATTTACCCCCAACGGGGGCGAGGCCGCGATTGGGGAACTCAGTCCTCAGTCCTCAGTCCTGAATCTCTTCCGTCTTCCGTCTTCCGTCCTCTATTTCCCCCGACCACTGCTATTCCACCGAAGTGACAAACACGCTGACTTTGAGGCTTTCGTGTGCGTTGCCCCGGTAAGTGCCGCGCACCGGGGTTACATCGGCATAATCTCGTCCTGTGCCGATTTTAATATAATTCTCGCTGACCCACAGGGTCAGATGGGTCGGGTCGAAGCCCACCCAGCCCAATTCCGGGCCGCAAAAGACCTCGCACCAGGCGTGGCTGGCCCCTTCCTGAGTTTCGCCCTCTTCGCCGCCATAGATGTAGAGATAGCCACTGACATAGCGAGCCGCCAGACCCAGACACCGGCAAATCGTAATCATCACGTGGGCGAAATCCTGACAGACCCCACTCTTGAGTTCCAGCACATCGGCGACGGTACTATTGACGTTGGTTACGCCCTTCTCGTAGCGGAATTCATCATAGATGGCCCGGCAAACTTTCTCGGCTAGTCCTTTGGGGTCGTTGGTCGCTTCCTCTTGCGAAAAGCGAGCAGCGTACAAAATAGCGGCGGGCGAAAACAAAATATAGCGACTTTCGGCCTGATATTCATAGATATTGGTCAGCTCATTCTCGGTGGCAGGGGTGGAGTCGGCGCTGGTTTCGACCACCGAGGTGCTGGTGATACTCAGGCGATTGACACTTTGGAGCAAACTGAAATGATGGACTTGATTGCCAAAATAATCGCTATAGCTATAAATCGGGGTAGCGGGTTCGACCTCAAGCGCAAACGAGTCACAGGTCTGCGGCCCACCGTGATTGGAGGCGGGTCGTAGCCGGACTTCGGTGGCAGTTTCATAGACCGGGGCATCATACTCAAACTGGGTCAAGTGTTCAACTTTCAGCTTCATAGTTTCTATCTCTCGCAGCTCTCGATTTTCTAATAAGGGTTTTGATAATGAGGTTTAATAACGATGTATTAGCCTCAACCTGCAACCCTTTAATTATAGCATAACCTTGAAAACGAAAATAATAGCAACACAAAGCACAAAGGGTTGCACCTTTGGTGAAATCGGCCTATACTGAATATAGATGTGCTTAGTATCGGGTATATTCCCGGTCAGATGCGGTAACTAGAAAGTAAGTTTTATGCGAATGATAGATGTTCCTTTGTTTCCTTTAGGCACGGTGCTTTTTCCCCAAATGGTTTTGCCGCTCTATATTTTCGAGCAGCGTTACCGTCAGATGATTTCGGAGTGTGTGAAAAACAACAGTCCGTTTGGGGTGATTTTGCTTCAGGAAGGCGACGAGGTACAGGAAACTACCAGTAGCGAACCGGCCCAACCCTGCGCCGTTGGCACTTTGGCCCGGATTACCGAAGTAGCCCGGCTAGATGATGGTCGGATGCTGATCACGTCGGTTGGGACTGAGCGGTTTCGGTTGATGGAATATCGCAACGATAAGCCGTATATGACCGGTGACATCGAATTATGGCCGGATGATGGGGTAGACGAAGCTCTGTTGCAACCCCAGGTTTCCCAGGTACAGGCCGCCTTTCAGAACTATCTCAAGGTCTTGATGGAACTGGCGGGCAAGCAAGTTCAGGGGCTGGATGTCCCGTCCGAGCCGGATGTGCGGTCATATTTAGTTCCCACCTGGCTCTATATCGGTATGCCCGAAAAGCAAAAATTGCTAGAACTGCCCGGCCCGGCCCAACGTCTCCAGGCTGAACTCAATATTTTGTCAGGAGAGACCGAATTCTTTGAGCGGCTCAGGGAAAAAGCGATTCTGGAAGGTAGCGACGGCCCGATTTCCCCCGACGCTGAGGAAAGCCCTTTTGGTCTGCAACGCCCCTCCTATGATATTGCCTCCCGCTTTAGCAAAAACTAGACTCTCTTTCCAGGTAATTTATTATGGCCTATAAAACCGAAATTGAGCGCAAATTTCTGGTAAACCGCGACCTGCTCCCCGCCCTGCCGCCCGGCGCAAAACTGGTACAGGGCTATTTGGCCTTTGAGCCGACGGTGCGGGTGCGAACCGAAGCCGGGCCGGGTGATAGCCGCAAAGCCTATATTACGATTAAAGGCGCGGGCCTGATTGGGCGCGACGAATTTGAGTATGATATTCCATTTGAGGAAGCCGAACCGCTTTTATCCCTGGCAAAGTCGTCGCTGGTCAGCAAAACCCGCTATCATCTGCCAGTCAAAGGTGCGCCTGACTTAAAATGGGAACTGGATATTTTCGAGGGCGATAACGCTGGTTTGGTAGTCGCCGAACTGGAAATGCCCACCGCCGATTTTGCTTTCGAGCGCCCGGCCTGGCTGGGCCAGGATGTATCGGAAGACCCGGCCTATAAAAATGCAGCCCTGGCCCGCCACCCCTTCAAAGACTGGTGATTATTAAAGCTTACTAAAATTATGGTGAAAAGCTTCTCTGGTATCTCACTATTCCTGAATGAACGCTTCAAATTTATTTTATGCCGATAAATTCCTCGGCCCCAGCGCAAATCGGTTTGCCAGGTCATGCCTTAGTCCAAGCCTCGGCGACCTTGAGCATCTGAAGGCCAGCCTGCTTTTGTCCCACCCGTATGAGCAAGAGTCCAGTGGACATGGCTTGAATGAAGCCCCACTGCCAGATGGCTTGCCTGTCCGCCCCAGTGAGGTGGCTGAGATAGGCACATCTTTCCCGACCAAGTCTCACCGGGTCGGCAATTAGTTCGTCAATCCACTCCCGCATGAGAACTCCCAGGTCATAGGCAGTTTCGGCAATCACTCCATCTGGATCAATCAATTTGAACGAAGCTGGCGGCTGGGAGTTTTGGGAGAGATTTTGGAGGGTATTCCCATTGTGGGCATCGCCGTGAACCAAAACCGCCGTTGCTGGGTCGAAGGCTTTTGCCCGGTTAGGTATCTTTAACCAAACTTATAAGCTTGGAAGTGATCAGGCTTAAAACCGAAGATGAGGTGATGACAGGTGCGAGTGAATTTCTATTTACCGCCGTCACACCGCTATAGTTTCCCACATTTCCCGGCCTAATTATCCACCGACGGGCGGTATTAAGCCCCAATTTATCCATAACAATCCACCGGGTTTCCACAAAATGTGGGTAAATCGGCCTCAAAAGTGCCTTTTTGGTGTGCCATGCGGTAAAGTTGGTCTATAAAGTAAAAAGCGAGGCTGGAATACCCTCGCTTTAATAAATTCCGATTGAGATTATGCTTAAAAAGTTTTTGACAGGCGGCTTAAAATTTCCCCCGACGATTGCGGTCTTCCCAGGGATTATTCTTACCTTTGCGGCGATTGCCCCCGCCCAGCCATTTTTTCAGGCTACCCCAGCTAAAATGCTCACTTTCGACGGCCTGCCCCCGCCAATATTGGGGGTCGTTGCTGTTGTCCAGGTCGCGGCCTTTGAAAAAGCGGACTAATACCGGGGCTATAAACACCAGCGCCCCGACTGCCCCGATTATCTGGGCCAGCCAAACCACGCTATTGCCAAAATTCTGCCGAATAATCAGGGCGATAATTACCAGACCGAGGCCACTGAGCATCAAGCGTAATGAAAGCCCGACATGATGTTCGGTCAGCCACTGGCCTAAGCGGGCAAAGAAGGAACGGCGCGGACGAATCGGGATTGGCTGGGGCGGCATAACCCCCACCGGGCGAGTGCGGCGGACTTCCCGCTCTGGTTCGCGCTCACGAGTGCGCTCTTTTTCCTGCGCCGGACCATCTGGCACGAAGCTATCCATGCTTTCGAGAAGGTCACGTATCTCGCGCTCATACTTCTTCATAATAGTTCACCATCCCTGCCAGGCCAGGCCGCGCTGCCTTTCGCCATTTATCAATTGCTATTATCAATAGATAACCAGATAATTTCTTTTTATTTTCACCAGCTTTAAGGGCAGGTGGTCTGACATTTCCGGCCTACATCTGCCACAAGCCATAAATGCAAAATGGCCGGGGTGGACACCTACCAGCTTGAGGTTACTTGCATATAGCACGTAAACACTGCCTGTTCCGACTTTTCCCGTGCCTCTTCATTTTAGTCCACTAGCGCCAAAATGTAAATAGCACTACGCGCTCTTTTTGGTCAAGAATCCTTAGAAACCTCCATCAATTTAGCCGCCTTCGACTACATTCCGGCGCACTTCCAAACGAATAAGATGTCCGGCACTATCAAACTCGATTGCCGCCAGGTCTATTCGACAGGGGGGCGGTTCGGTCCGTTCATTCAATAAATGACTATGGCTGTTCAGATAGGCTTCCACCAGATTTTGCAGACGGTGTTGCTTGAGCGGAGTAAGCGAGTCTTCGGGGCTACCGGCCCGGTTGCCGCGCCGGGTACGTACCTCTATAAAGGCCAGACACGGGCCGTCCCAGGCTACCGCGTCCAGTTCGCCAAACTCACAGCGCCAGTTAGTTTCTATCACCCGATAACCCAACTCGCCCAGCCGGGCAACTGCCAGCCGCTCGCCCAAATCGCCTAATTTTTTGCGACCTTTTCCAGTTGCCATGCTCTGCGCCTCAAAAGTGGTCAGCGGTCAGAAAAATAGGGTTGAGTTAAATGCCAGATACTAACCGGATTTTTTCCGTCTTCTGTCCTAGACTTCTCTGACCTTAGATTTTAGATTTTAGATATTATCTATTATAACACTGTCGCGGCCTATAACTCCAAGAAAGCAAGCTAAGTTCAGGATAAATTTGCCTTGCAATTCGGGTACTTTCTGCTATACTAATCCCAGGCGACCTGTTCGCATTATGTAAATCTGTAGTAAACCGCGCCCGGCCCGGATGGGTTCAAAAGCAACAAACCAGGTGTATGTTTAAACTCTCTTTCTGGAAAAGCTTCGATTTTGTCCTCTTTCTAGCGATGATTGTCACCGCCCTGTTTGGGGTGGCGATGATTCATAGCGCCGTCGTACACGACCCGTCCTTTACTGAGGCTAATTTGGCCTTCAAGCAACTGACCCAGGGCTTGGGAGTTGGCATGGGCCTCTTCATAATTATGTGTCGCCTGGATTATCATTTCTTTGAAAGCTGGCAATTATTTATCTATGGTATCCTGGTCGGCCTGCTGGTATTGGTCGAGGTATTAGGTATCACCACCTCTGGTTCAACCCGCTGGATTATCCTGCCGGGCGAGTTTCAGTTCCAGCCCTCCGAACCGGCTAAACTCCTGGTAATCTTGCTGCTGGCCCGATTTTACGTTACCAACGAGCATCGGGTCAAGCGGTTGCCGGTATTTATCGTCTCTATGCTCCAGATTGTCCCGGTTGCAGCCCTCATTTTTATCGAGCCGGATTTAGGGACAACTATGGTCATTCTAGCTATCTGGTTGGGGATGACTTTTGTAGCCGGGGCGGACTGGTTGCACTTTCTGGTACTTTTTCTGGTAGCAATCCCCCTGCTGGTGCTGGTGTGGAATTTGGGCGACCTGACCGGTGGGAAGGTACAAGTTTTCCAGCAATATCAAAAAAACCGTTTTTCGCTCTTTCTGAACCCGGAACAAGACCCGGCGGGAGAAGGTTACAACCTGATTCAATCGCGCAAGACGGTTGAGGATGGTGGGTTGTTGGGCTATGGCTATACCGAAGGCCCGCATAACAAAGGACTGTATCTCAAAATTCGCCACGCCGACTTTATTTTCTCGGTCATTGCCGAGGAATGGGGCTTTGTTGGTTCGGTGGCAGTCCTGGCCCTCTTGACCCTGATTATATGGCGGATTATCGGCGTAGCCCTGAAAGCTGGGGATGCCTATGGACGTTATATTTGTGCCGGAGTCGGGATCATGTTTTTCTTTCAAACTGTGGTCAGTGTAGGTATGAATTTGGGGCTGATGCCGGTGACGGGGATTCCACTTCCGCTCATCAGTCATGGGACTAGCGCCCTATGGACTAACTTGATAGGGTTGGGGTTGGTCGAAAGCGTAGCGCTGCGCCATCGCCGCGACAAACTTTGGTATTACCGTTCCGGCCCAACCAAAGATTAATCAGGTTCAGCCTCAGATTAGTGAAAGTGAGAGTTATGCTCACTCCAACCAAAATTAATTTTCAAAAGTTGCAGATGGTTGACCTGCCCTTGATGTATCAGTGGCTCAATACCGATTTTGTCATGCAGTGGTATGGCCGCGAACCAATTACGTTGGAGCAAGTGAACAAGGAATATGGGGACTATATTGAGGGGCGTGATGTTCCCCAACCTTATTTGATTAGATATGACACTCTTCCGATTGGCTATATTCAAACCTACAAAATCAGCGACGACCCGGATTGGGCGAAGGCTTTAGAACCGACTGAGGAAGCCGCCGGAATAGATTTATTCATTGGGCATGCAGATTATATCCATCGCGGTTTAGGGAGTTTCGTGTTGAAGCGGTTTATGCAAGAGATTATTTTTAGCCAACCGGAAATCGAAAGCTGCCTGATAGACCCGGACACCGAAAATAAAGTCGCAATTCGCGCTTATGAGAAAGCCGGGTTCGTTTACTGGAAGACAATTCCTGAAGAGGATGGGCCGCCAGAGGCGGAAAATCACGTGATGCGAATAACCAAAAGCGAGTTTTTGGCAAGCTTGCTGGAAAACACTAATTAAGAGGCAAATATGGTCAAGCATTGGCTCGGCAGATTACGCGGCCCGTTCCTGTATCTAATGCTTATTGGAGGATTGGCGACCCTGGCTTATTTCGCCCCGATGTGGCTGCGTAATTCGCTGGAAAGTTTCCGTCCTCTGCAACTGGAAGTCGCTCCGGTGCAGTCTTTGACCCGCTTCGATGCTACTGAGGGCGGCACCCCGGCGGGTAGTGATATAAATCGCCCTGGTACAACCGCGCCGCTTTCCAATCGGGTAGTCGTGGTGGTGGTCAATGGCTTGAGCCTGGAAGATGCCGAACTGTTGCCGGTCTTCCAGAACGAGCGTTTCAAGAGTATCAGCACCGGGGCGTATCTCTTTACTGGCCCGGTCCAGCCGACAGCCCCGGCCCTGGTCACACTTTTGACCGGCGCGACTACTGACCTTACCAGCGGTTTTACGCTTGACCCGACCCTGCCTTCCGAAACCGCCCCGACCCTGGAACAGCAATTTGCTCAGTTCGACCATCTTTTGAATAGTATCAAGCGCAACAATTTTACTACTGCTCTTTTTGGTACCCCGGAATGGTATCTGGCTTTGCCGCCCGACAAGCTGGATTACTATGCTACTTTCGACCCGCGCCAGCCTTCATTGGATGTCGCCGACAACGCCGTGAATTTCCTCAAGAAAAAGTCGGCCAATTTCACCCTGGTTCAACTCAGCGCCCTGGGTCGCGCCCAACTGGATTATGGCTTGAATTCGCCCCAGACCCTTGAGGCCCGCCAGAATCTAAATAGCGCCCTGGTCCGGCTCACTGGCGATGAGATTGACCTCAAAAATACCACCCTGATAATTACCGGGGATTGGGATAATAGCGTAAAAGCGGGCGACCGCTGGACTGTACCGCTGGTTATGGCAGGTCAGGCTATTCAGCCGGGCGAAAAGACCTGGGGGCGGCAGGAAGATGTCGCCAGCACAGTAGCGGCTTTGTTAGGAGTAGAAATCCCACGCCACAATCAGGGCCGGGTCTTGGGCAATTTGCTTTCGATGCCCGCCCTCGACCGGGGCGAAAAGTTTCTAGCCCTGGTAGAGCAGCGAATGGCCCTCGATACGGCTTATCGGCTGCGGTTGGGACTAACTTTGCCCCTGGCGGTCAATGACCCGTTGGCGGTTGAGGCCGAAAAGAATGTGAAAGTCGCCCGCCAAAATTATCGGCTTGGCTCTTACGATGGCATCGAAGGGGCGGTGGATTGGGTCTTGCGCTACACCCGCACCGATATGGATGATGCCCGGCAGGAGTGGTTCGTGGAGGCGCGATGGCAACGGGCGATTTTAGGGGTAGCTTTGCTGGTAGTGCCGCTATTGCTGTTACTCATCTGGCGCTCGGCCCTTTCACTATTGGCGGCGGGTGGGGCGCTAGTAGCGACGGCTTTGCCTTACGGTTTGTATTGGCTGGAAGGCAAGCATTTTGCCTTTAATTCCAGTAGCCTCAGCGCGTTGCAGGAAAGCAGCTATTGGCGGGCGGCGATAGGTCTGCTGGTCGGTCTGCTCATTCCGGTGCTGGGCTTCGATTGGGCCGAAAAGCGACGTATCCGGCGGCGGGGTCGGGTTGACCTGACCTATCAGCAGTTCGCCGACTTGCGCCGTCCTCCCTTCCCATTGGCCCGGCTGTTCACGGCCTGTCTGCTGATGTTGCTCTGGCTGGTCTTTTTCAGCCTGTTTGTCTGGTTCGTGTGGTTCTATTGGCGCTTTGGCTATTTCCTGCCTCTGACCGACCAACCGCCCTTGTTGCCCGACCATAACGCCAGCTTCTTGCAATTCTTCGCGGTCAGCCATACGCTAGGGTTTGCGATTGCGATGCTGGTTGCCCCTTTGCTATTGATTGGCCTGTACTGGTTCAAACGCCGTCTGCGAGGCGACCGCCTGGACGAGGATGAGGAGCAGGACAGCCTGAAAGCGCCGCGTCCGATGCCTAAAACCAGTATCATCAAAGCCTGATGAGCAGCGAGGATTTATCGCCTTCGGAAGAAGAACAATTAGCGCGGGCTGGTCGTCCCGACCCGCTCTTTAAGCGGCTGACCCGCGATGAAGCCGAGCGGGTCGGCCTGGAAGCTACCGAAACCCAACTCCAATTCAGCCCTCGTGCCGATTTGATTCTAACCGTTCCGCCGGGAGTCAATACCGATGGGACGCTATTTGATTTCTTCCGGCGGGTGAATGTGATAGAATTCAAGGGGGAAAGTGAAACCTTACTCTGCGCGAGTACATCAAAAACGAAGTGCGTACCAGCTTGAAGTTTTTGCAAAGCAAAGATGAGGACTTTGAAAACTATCTGAATTTGATTGTCTCGGCTAGAGTGCCACAAGCTTTTCT
Source organism: Chloroflexia bacterium (assembly GCA_038245615.1). Taxonomy (GTDB): domain Bacteria; phylum Chloroflexota; class Chloroflexia; order Chloroheliales; family Chloroheliaceae; genus 54-19. Next base: position 18,918 of record JBBRSG010000060.1, read on the forward strand.
GGATAGGGCCGCCCGGCAAGGCGTTAAATTTGAGCAAGACCCTGAAAGAGCCTGGTTGTGGCGCAGCAAAGTCGGTTTTCAATCTGTCGTAATTGTGGCTTGTATTGAACTGCCGGTAGAAGAACGATATTACAACTGACTGGTGTTCGCCCCCGCCGAGAGCCGCAAGTGGCAGACTTATATTTATCAGCTATTACGGCAGAGCAATATCACTTTGTTGGAACTCGCCAGAGATTTGAGACCAAAGGAGTTTAGTATGCTAACCAAAGACCACGAAGAATTGCTGGCTTTGGCGCGAGCTGCCAGCCCTAAAGACCCTCAATATGAGGCCGAAGCTTTGCAGGCTCAACTTGAAGTGGTTTCAACTGTATTGGAAGCTCTGATTAATCAAAATTCACCGGACCTGGATAAGTTAGTTTTAAAAGTTGCTTCGAGACTCGCCCCCGAAAAGCGACAAAAATTCCTCCGGCTTTTGACTGGGCAGACTGAAAACGATAAAACTGAAACCGAAACCAAACCCGATGATACTCCGAAAGGCCAGTAGTTTTAATGCGAACTAATCATGTAAAGGCAGCTCTCAAAAATGGTGAAGCGGTCTACGGCTGCTGGCTTGGGATTCCCAGCCCTTTCACTACCCGCCTGATTGCTCGGCAGGGCTATGGGTGGCTGATGATTGACACTGAACACGCCCCGATTGATTTTTCCATGATGGTGCAGATGATTGGGGTTATCGCCGATGCCAACGGCCCGGCCCCTTTTGTGCGGGTGGCGATCAATAGTGTCGAAAATATCAAGCGGGCGCTGGATGGCGGAGCGTGGGGGGTACTCGTCCCGATGGTCAATACCAGGGCCGAAGCCGAAGCAGTGGTGGCGGCTTGCAAGTATCCGCCACAAGGCGCACGCAGCATCGGCGGAGTTTTCGCACCACTCAGTTTTGGGACTAATCGGCCCGAATATGCCGCCGCCGCCAACGACGAAATTATGGTGATGGTCCAAATCGAGAGCGCCGAAGCCGTCGAGAACTGTGAGGAAATTCTTGCGACTCCCGGCCTTGACCTGGCCTTTATCGGGCCAAACGATTTACATGCCTCGCTGGGAGTTGCGCCCCGCTCCGAAAGCAACGAGCCAGTTTTTCTGGCGGCCCTCGAAAAAGTCAAGGCGGCTGCCGCCCGTTACCATATTCCGCTGGGTATCTGGGCCAGCGATGGCAGTGCCGCCCTTATCCGCGCCCAGGAAGGTTTCCAGATGATTACTGCTACCAACGACTTTGCGGCCCTGCAACAGGGGCTGGATATAAACCTCAAGGCCACTCGCGCCAACCCTTAGCTTAGAAGACCCTATCCCAGTAAGGGCGCTACTTGCCGCGCCCGGAGCGCCTCAATTTGGGCGCGGCAAGTAGCGCCCCTACCATCTCGATGCACCATTTGGGATAGGTTATTAGTCATAATATCCAAAGAAATAGCCAGAGAAGCGTTGGACAGTTCGGAAATTTATATTAACTTCCAACGTTTTAATATCTCATTGACAAATCACTATCTGGGAGTCATAATTTTATTAGTTAATTGACTGGCTAGTTAATTAAATTAAAAAGACAGAAGGGAGACCAGTCTAAACAAGGAGAAAAGTTTATGAGTAGTGGAAGTGTCAAGAATATTACTAAAGCAACGGAAATGACCTCGGAAACGGCAATTGAGGTCGAGAGCATTAAGCGACACTATGGCCCAATCGAGGCGCTACGCGGGGTGAGTATACAGGTGGCCCGCGGTACGATTTTCGGGCTGCTTGGCTCTAACGGGGCGGGTAAATCTACCCTGATAAAAATATTGGTTGGTACGACCCGCCCCCATGCCGGACAAGTACGGGTTTTGGGCCTCGACCCCTCTAAAGATGCTCAACGCCTGCGCGGTCTAATCGGCTATATGCCCCAATCGCCCGCGCTCTACGAAGACCTTTCGGCCCGCGACAATATTGGCTTTTTCGGTTCAGCCCACCGTCTACCCGACCTTGCGGCCCGCGTAGAACAGACCCTTGAATTTACCGGCTTGAGCAACCGGGCGGGAGATGCTGTCGGCGGGTTTTCGGGTGGCATGAAGCAGCGCGTTTCGCTGGCCTGTGCGCTGGTACACCAACCTCAAGCCCTCTTGCTGGACGAACCGACGGCGGGGGTAGACCCTCGTCTTAAAGAGACGTTTTGGAAACACTTTCGGCAATTGGCGGCCCAGGGCATAACCTTGTTTATCAGCACTCATCTAATGGATGAAGCCCTACTATGCGACCAATTGGCAATTATGCGCGATGGCGAGGTACTGACCTGCGATACCCCCCAAAATATTTTGCTGCGCGGCAATACGACCGTGAAAATATGGCGAGGCGAAATTATGGAACAACACCTTGTTACCGAATATCCCAGCCAGTTACCGTCAGTCTTGGCCCGTTACGGACTTGACCCGACTATCACTCGGCTGGAACTGGAACAGGACACCCTGGAAACGATTATGCTGCGGATGATTGATTAAAGGAGGTTCAAATGAGTGAGATAGCTATGGTCAGTTCGCCGCGTGCAAAAGGGTTCAGTCCGACTCGGACGACCCTTATAGCCGGACGAGTATTGCGGCAACTGGGTAGAGACCGCCGCTTTTTGGGGCTATCGCTGGTTGCACCTTTAGTGCTAATGTATCTCTTGAAAATCTTCTTTGATAGCCTGGGGGTGCCGAAGCCGGGCCGCTATATTGTGCCGGTTGGGGCGCTAATCGTCCACTTTTTGACTTATATCCTGTGTTCGATTGTGTTGGTGCGCGAGCGCAAGGCTCAGACCCTGGCCCGGATGTTTATCAATGGCTTTCGGCGGGGTGAAATTATCCTGGGCTATCTGGCGGCTTACACTATTTTGGCGACAGTGCAAACCCTTATCGTATTATGCGAATTGGCCTGGGTCTATAATCTGGACTATGATTTGGGCAAACTGCTGGCGGTCTATTTAATAATCTGGTTGTTGGCGGTGATTTCGATTGCCCTGGGTATATTCCTGTCAAATTTTTCGGAAAACGAAGGTCAGATGTTGCCGACCATCCCGATGGTAATTCTGCCGTCGGTATTTTTGTCCGGCCTGCTGATAGATATAGATAAATTGCCGGGCTGGTTGCAACCTTTCAGCTATCTGACCCCCTTATATTATGCCAACCGGGTGCTACAAACCCTGATAAAGCCGGGTGGCGGGTTAGGCGATGAGTGGCCCGCTCTGCTGGGGCTATTGGGTTACGGCGCAATCGTCCTGACCCTGGCGACCTTCACTTTGCGGGAGCAAGAATAGCTCCCTTCTAGCCTGAATAACATAGCAGTTTCCGCGAAGCACTCTTCAGCATTATGTTACAATAACTTGATAGCATAGTGCCTTTACTTTTCTCCGCCCTAAATTTTTTAAAAGAATGGAGCATTTTGATGAAAATCAAGCGATTGGGACGCACCGGGCTTAAAGTGAGCGAAATCTGTCTAGGGACGATGACTTTTGCCAACCAGTGCGACGAGGCAACTTCGTTTGCGATTATGGATGCGGCATGGGATGCCGGAATCTTTTTCTTTGATACCGCCGATGTTTATCCTTTGGGGGCAACCGCCGAAACTCGTGGTCAGACCGAAGTATATGTCGGCAACTGGATAAAACAGCGCGGGGTGCGGGAAAAAATGGTGCTGGCGACCAAATGCCGGGGCAACATGGGCGATGGCCCAAACGAGGCCGGACTTTCGCGCAAATACATTATGTCGGCGGTAGATGCCAGCCTGCGCCGTCTGCAAACCGACTATATTGACCTTTACCAACTGCACTCGCCTGACCTGGAAACCCCAATTGAAGAGACGATGGAGGCGCTTAACGATGTGGTCAAGGCGGGTAAAGTCCGCTATTTGGGTTGTAGCAATTATCAGGCTTACCAGCTTGCCAAAGCTTTATGGGTCAGCGATAAAAACGGTCTGGCCCGCTTCGAGTGCGACCAACCGCGCTATAATATTTTGTACCGCGAAATTGAAAACGAGATTTTGCCGCTCTGCCGTCAGGAGGGGGTCGGAGTAATCGCCTATAATCCTTTGGCGGGCGGGTTCTTAACCGGGCGCTACCAGCCCGGCCAGGAGGTCGAGGAAGGTTCGCGCTTTACGGTCTACTCGGCGGGGAAAATGTATCAGGCCCGCTACTGGCAAGAAGCTCAGTTTATGGCGGTGCAAGAGCTAAAGGCTTATTTTGAACCGCGAGGCCGGTCTTTGACCCAGGTGGCCCTATCCTGGGTATTAGCCCAACCCGGCATTACCTCGGCTATCGTCGGGGCGAGTAAGCCGGAACAACTCAAGGACAGCTTGCCCGGCACTGACCTGACCCTTGAAAAAGAGGAACTCGATGCCTGCAACGACATCTGGTACAAGCTGCCCCGCGCCCGCGACCCTTTCCTGGCCTTGCGCTAATATCGTTAAATCTTTGATTTCGCGCTCTGGCTGTAACAGCAGAGCGCGTTAAAACCTTTCTTCGGCTTGGAATATGGTAAAATAATATGGCGAGTTTTGATAGTTTGGCTGAATTTACTATTGCCCTCGTTACTAAATCAGGCACACCTATTAAAAATATTCAAAGTCGTGAATTCAGTAACTTTGAAGCTGGTCAATTTGCTGTATTTGACCGAAAATATCCTTTGGTAAGGAAAAGAACCGAGCCGAATCCGATTTATAACTGTCATGGTTTAACTTTTGCTTCCAGAAGAACTCAGATTTTTCAAAGTAGTGATATTCAAATCATTCTAAAAGAAGATGGATATACCGAAATAGATAAATCCAGTGTTTTGGCGGGTGATGTTATTGTTTATTTCGATCCTAATGGAGATGCCGAACATTCGGGGATTGTAGTTGCAGTTCTGGATGGGCCATTAAAAAGTTTATCAATAGTCAGTAAATGGGGGAAATATCGGGAGCTTATCCATTCTGAGTACGACTGCCCGTACAATCTGACGAATATCAAATATTACAGGGTAACAAAATGGAAGTAGAAAAATTGCTTGACCTTGAGGCTTTGACTGAAAGCTATCTCTTTGCCAATACTCCCGGCTATCTATATCGGCACTTCAGGAGGAATTCTTCCATAGAGCAACTAATTAAACAAGTGCCGATACAGGTTTTGATAAAAGAATATAATGCCCGTGCTATCCGCAAGGAATTATTGAAAGAGGTGGTTACAGCTTATTCGATTTTGATAGCTTTTACTTTTTTGGATTATCAGGAAGCACTGCAAGCCTTTGAAAAAACGAATCTGGCTTTGCTTGATTGGGGCAATGAAATTAAAGCTCTGTTTGTTTTTAATACACCTAGCACAAATTCCTATACTGAAACTATTTCCTCAACTACCCCCTCAAAATTAAAAATTGCCGAAGCAGTCAAAGCTGAAACTGCTACCTACTCTAGCGTGAATTTTAAGATTGAGGTAAACCTATGATTAGGTCAAAATTACTTTTTTGTGCCGAAGCCATAATCAGGGATGAAGAAACAAAAGTAGCCTCTGCTTTTAATATCATCCAGGATTTTAATGCCGAGAGTTTACCGGCGGTTGTTCCACGTTTCGCCATCTATAGTTATTTAGAAAGGGAAGCCTCAGACTCTGATATTATCGAATGTAAATTTACTATTAACTTGAACGAGGAAGCATTGTTCTCTCATAACTTTGAGGTGAATTTTCTGGATAAACTCAATAACCAAACCATTATTAAGCTGAATAACCTGGTTATAAATAAACCCGGTCTTTTAGAGGTTTCGATTATTTTCAAGGACGAAGTACTAGCCCATTATTCAATAACTGTAAACCAACGTGGTTTGGTATATTTGACGGGCCAAAATAGTGATAATGATGTACCAAAGATTGCTCAACCTAAAGCCAAAAAAACAAGAGCAAAGACCAAACAAACGGTGGCAAGCTAGAGTTAGGGATAAATTTTGATGACTGGTGATTTAACGACTGAAACAACCGATAGCGAGAATAGTAATCTCAGCCCGGAACAGCGCGAGTTTGGGCGATTTCTGGAAGAAGGCTATCAGATGCTGGAAGACTGCTCCGGGCTACCGACCACCGAGGCTATCGTCGAGTGTGGCAAGGCCCTGGCTCTTTTTCGGCGGGCCAAAGAAATTGCTGGAGATGAGCCGGAGATGAGCCGGACAATCAAGCTGGCGGCGGCGGCGGCTTATAGCCAGCGCGGTCATTTGCAGCGCTATAATCACAACCATAGCCAAGCTTTATCCGACTTATCCCAAGCTATTCGCCTACACCCGGTCTATTCGGAGGACTATTTTTATCGCGGCTTGAGCTATCTGGCGAAGGGCGACCAGCTTTTAGGCCGGGCCGACCTGATAGAGTACCTGCGGCGGGGCGAAGATGATTATCTGCGGGAGGTGGCAAAAGACAAGCTGGCGAAGCTAGTTCCTGACAAGGCCGATACTGCCGCCAACGTCGCCCACTGGCGCAACGAGGGGACGCGGCTCAACGCCGAGGCCAGCAATGTCGCCAATCCTCGTGACGAGGCCACCCCGGATTGGCCTAAAGCCGTCGCTCTCTATAAAAAGGCAGTCGAGGCTTTTGAACACGCGCTGGAAGCCAATCCTAACGATAAAATGACCAAATTCAGTCTGGTGTCCAGCCTGGTTGAACAGGCCGAAGGCTATCGCCACATGGACGAACCCGATCTGGCGCTATTGAATTACCAGCGAGCCGAGCAGCTTTCGCCCAATCCGCGTCATCTCTTTTTCCAGGGCGAAACCTTGCTGGAAGCTGGGCATAATGAACAGGCCCGCGCTACCTTCGAGCAATTTCTGAAAGATGGCAAGGATACGACAATGCGCTCTCAGGCTGAAAAGTATTTGCAAGCCAAAGCAATCAAGGCTAAGGAGTGAGGTCGCCGGTTTCACAATCTATATCCACGCCGTCGGTGTCAATCGTGGTGGTCAGCTATGGTTCAAGCGATTTTCTGCCGGAATGCCTCGCCAGCCTTTTTGAGAATGTGGCCCAATTCCCGGCAGCAAAAGTGGCCCTGGTCGAAAACCACCCGGATGAAGCTCCCCGCCGCGCCACCGAAAAGGCCATTGCGCCTTATCTGGTAAAGGGCTTGCGTTATTTGCCCGCTCCGTCCAACCTGGGCTACGGCGGGGCCGCCAATTATGGCTGGCAGCAACTAGGCCGGGCCATGATAAACATCGTGCTAAACCCGGATATGCGCTTCCCGGTGGGTTGGCTGGCGGCTTTCCTTGTGCCTTTCGAGCGGGATAGAAGTATTGGGATTGTCGGCTGCAAGCTCTTGCACCGGGATGGCACAATCCAGCACGCCGGAGGGGTTTTGCGATATGGGCTGGCTCTGGCGGAGCATTTCGGCTATGGCGAGCCGGACGATGGACGCTGGAATGAGTCTTGCGCGGTGGATTTCGTGACCGGGGCGGCCCTGGGGCTGCGGGGGGCGCTGTTGGGAAAGTTGGGCGGTTTCAATCCGGCCTATTTCCCCGGCTACTACGAAGATGTAGATTTGAGTTGGCGGGCGCGGTTAGCCGGTTGGAAAATCTGGTATGAAGCCGGAGCGGTAGCCTATCACTTTGAGGGTGGCACTTTCGGGCGCGACCTGAATTACTATCGCTTTCTGCATCGCAATCGGTTGCGGTTCGTGCTGCAAAACTTCAGCACCGCGATGGTGCTAGAGCAATTCGTCCCGGCGGAACGTTTGCGGTTGCAAGGCACGTTAGCCGAACCAGACCGCCAGGCCAGCGCTTTGGTCTATCGGGCGGCGGCTCGCTCTTTTTTGGAACATCTATCCTCATCGCAGGAGAAACCCGGTTTGAAAAGTAATCCGACTCCCAAAACTAATTCTCGGCCCAAGAGCCTTTTCTGGCGCTACAACCCGGCCCTTGAAAATGTCGAGCAGCAGGAATTGGCCCTGACAGAACGGCTGGTCCAGACCACCCAGGAGGTCAAGGCTGGTTGGCTGGTCGAGGAAAAGCCGTTCCGCTCGGCCCTGCCTTTTGTGGCGGCTTTTCGGCAGCGGTTCAATTCAATTTCGACTCGTTGGTATGTCAAGCCGATTCTGGCCCAGCAGGTCGAGTATAACGCGGCGGTTTCCCGCGCCATCGAGGATTTGAGTACCCTGGCCCTGGGGAGCGGTGCGTCCGCCAATCTGCAAAATGCCGCGCTCGCCGCCCGGTTGCTGGCCCTTGAAACCCGCCTGGAGCGCATCGAGAGCCTTTTGGAGAAACTGACCGATACCACCAGCCCTATTATCCAAAATGACTCCAAAAATGAGCCTACCCAAAATAACCCGGAGGCGTTAGGTTAGCACTACTTATTTTTAAACAGGTACTAAATCCTGTTCACCCTGTCTATCCCTGTTAAAAAATCTGAGAGGTGAAGTAATGCAAGCAGTTGTGATGCACCAGCGCGGCGGAGCGGAAGTGCTGTGCTATGAGGAGTTTCCCACCCCGACCCCGGCAGCAGGTGAGGTTTTGCTGCGAGTTCACGCCGCGACAGTAAACCATACCGATATTTTCCACCGAAGCGGGGAATTCTTTATCCAGAAAGAACTGCCGCATATTTTAGGCATGGATGTCGCTGGAGAGATTGTGGCGTTGGGAGCGGATGTCAATGGCTGGGTGGTAGGCGAGCGAGTAGCTGGTACTTTTGAGGCACTGGGACGCGAGTGCAACGGAGCTTATGCTGAGTATACCACTTTGCCGGTCAACCAGCTTCATCGTATTCCGGCGAGGCTGGATTATCCGGCGGCGGCTAGTATTGGGCTGGCCTTTACGACGGCCTGGATCGCCCTTTTTGATAGCGAAAAGCTGGGCCAGAATGAACGGGTGGTGGTTCACGCTGCCTCAAGCGGAGTCGGGACGGCGGCCCTCCAAATCGCTCGCTGGAAAGGAGCGCAGGTCATCGCTATTAGTGACCCTGACAAAGCTACCCGTTTGCGCTCATTAGGCGCGGACGTAGTGCTAGACCGCCATTCGCCCGTACTGGCTCAAGCGGTAAAGGAAGCCACCGATGGACAAGGCGCAACTCTGGTAGTAGATTTAGTGGGTCGCTCTACTTTGCAAACTTCAGTGGATATGCTGGCCCGATATGGGCGGGTCGTCTGTGTCGGGGCGCTGAGTGGTGAGGTGGCGGCAGTCAACGTGATGGATCTGATTATGAAGTCGGCGACGGTGAAAGGCTCTTTTGGGGTGATTCGGGACGAGGATTTTGAGACTATCTTGCAGCTTTTCGCCAATGGAGTTTTTCAGCCAGTGCTAGATGAGGTCTTACCCCTCAGCCAGGCCCGCGCCGCCCATGAACGGATTGAAGCGAAACAGGCCTTCGGTAAAATTATCCTTGTGCCGGATGCGCTACTCCGTTAACATATTGACACGCCCAGGGAATTAGATTATGTATTGCTCCTGAACTATCAATCGTACCACTTTCTAGCTCGCCGACCTGGTTTCTTTTTACAAATTCAACGCTGGGTGAATTATCCAGAAGTAATAGTAAGTACCGCGTCGGCGCTACCCACTCAACTCCAATTCTTCCATCCAAAATAGGGCTAATTCTGGGATTAAACCAACTTAGATTTCGGAGTGTGCTGTTATCGTAGGCCTGGCTTAAAAAATCTGAGGCCAAACTGACCAGTTCTTTAGAAACTGGAATTGCATTCTCACCATCCCATCCCTCTTCCAAATCCAGAAGGGTATAAAGTTCCTCCAAAAAGGAGATATTTTTATCTCGACTGCTTAACTGACTCATCTTCTTTGCCATCTACTTTCTGGCTAACGGACATCTCAGACTTTCTCTATAGAAATTTATTTTACCCGTCTTGCATCAGTGCGTCAATCACAACTTTATATTTTGTGGGTTATTAAAGCTTTCGGTCAATTGAATACTAATGTGCTAAAATGTTCTAATTCTAAAATGCGCTAACAAACTTGATTTGTGAGTAAGCAGTTAAAGAGAATTAATCTTATATACAAGCTTTTTCTTGTCGTGCCTGAAAAAGCAGGGTTTAGACCAGGGCAAAATACATGCACTATCTTTTCTTCGATGCAACTGGAGACCCAGGTTTCAAGCTGAAAAAAACTGTAAGAGGCGGAGGTTCTACCCCTTATTACGTCCAGGGTATAGTAAGTTTTGAAAGCAAGGATGCTAAAGAATTAGCCGAAAGTAAAATAAAAGAGTTACGAAGCCGTTTTAAACTTCCAAGTAATTTTGAGTTTAAGTACCATCGTCGGCTCAGTAACCCATCCAAGCAAAGTTTTTGGGCGGAAGTTGCCAAGTTAGATGCCCGATTTTTTGTTACGGTTTTGGATAAAATAAACAGCACTCAAGTCAAAAATCTCTCAGCTTTAAATGGTAATGACCTTACCAGCCGATTAGTTGCTCAATTAGTAGGGGAAGCCGTCCAAAACTGTAAAGAATTTGTTTTTACTGTGGATGAGCATGAGCAGGCAAAGGTAGTTGTCCAACACATTAGAAGTGAAGTCTCTGCCGAAATTAGAAGAAGATGTCTAAATACTAAATGTAACAAGATTTCAGCCCGTGACTCGAAAAAAGAAGATTGTCTGCAATTAGCGGATATGATTGCTGGGCTTGTTATGGATAGCTATGAGGTCAAAGATAAAAACCTTTACAAGCTGATTGAGAAAAAAATGAGCTTGAAGGAACTATGAATCAAAAACCTTCTGGCTCGCAGGGATACGCTCAATGATATTTCTATCAAATCGCTACCTGCCCGCACCCGTTCAACCGAACTAAGGGCCGACACACCAGAAGGAAACGACTGTTTTTTATTAATTGTTGAAACTTTTGCACAGATTTTTCCACAGACTTATCCACAGAATTTTCTATGCACTGCTTTTATAACATCTTGTCATGGTCTTGTCAATAGCTGTAGTGATTTACTTTTTGATGAAAAGTGGCGTTACCGCTCTTCGATACAGTTTTATACAGTAAAACCGCCGATTCTGGCAAGAATTTTACAGTAAAACCCCTGTTTTTGGCAGTTGCGGGCGGGGTAGAATAGGGCTGTGAGAACGAAGCACCCAACCAAATCGCTAAAGTCCCCTGAAATAAAATGAAGCGGGGAGCGCAATTATAAGATTGGTTCGGTGAAGGCTTCCATAGCGATAAAGAGAGTTAAAGAGCTAAAGTTAATCAACCGGCAGCAATGCCATCAGAAAGGAACATTATTATGAACAATCAACCTACGATTCAGCGGGACAGCGATGCCTGGATATTTCAGACTTGGGTCGCCTTCGTTGCTTCGGTCATCATGTTGTCGCTGGGGATTTACTTCGCCCCGATTGACCTGATTATCAAGGGATACTTTGGGATGGGCCTGCTCTTTGTCATTAGCTCGACCTTCACCCTGGCGAAGACCATTCGGGACAAGCACGAGGCTGACAAAATCATCAACCGCGTCACCAGCGCCAAGACCGAGAAATTGCTCTATGACTACGAGCTAAAGGACGCACTGGGCAACTCGCGGGCCTCCTAAGCTATCCACTAAAAGCCTCGGTGTCTGTAAACCGATTTGGTTTACAGACACCGAGGCTTTTTCTTTGCCCGGTAGCTCTAAAATGGTCATTCTCAGGTTGACGCGGGTGGGGTTGGGCTGTTATAATATGCGACTGTGCAACTGGAATTATACCGATATACTTATACGGAAGGAGGTTATAGCCGATGTCTACAGTGCTGGATGAATTAGTACAGCCGATGCTCCGCAAAGACATCCCGGAATTTGGTTCGGGCGACACCGTGCGGGTAGGCGTAAAAGTGGTTGAAGGTACTAAAGAGCGGATCCAGGTCTTTGAAGGCGTGGTTATGCGGCGCTATGGCGGCAGTATTCAGGAAAGCTTTACTGTGCGCCGGATTGCGACTCACGGGATTGGGGTAGAACGCACCTTTTTGCTAAACTCGCCTCGAATTGACAAAATTGAGGTAGTACGGCGTGGTAAAGTCCGCCGGGCGCAGCTCTATTATCTGCGTGGCCTGAGCGGTAAAGAGGCTCGTATCAAGGAAAAACGAAGCTTCTAACAGCTTTCGGCTTTTAGCTTTTAACCTTTCCGTAAAACAGTCAAAAAGAATTAAAAAAGTCTGCCGACAAAGGCAGACTTTTTTTGTTTCAGGCAAAACTTACAGCTTTGCTTTATCCGATGCGAGGCAATTTCAGAGTGAAGGTACTGCCTTTGCCTTCGGCGCTGGTCGCGGTCAACTGGCCCTGCATCGCCTCCGCCAGATTGCGGCTGATATAGAGGCCCATCCCCAACCCGTTAGCTCGACTATTCGACTGGCTGGATTTGTAGAACTGCTCGAAGATATGGGGTAAATCCTGTTCCGAAATCCCGTTGCCAGGGTCAATCACGGCTATTTTGAGGTTCTTAGGGGCTACCTCGGCTAGTTCCACCCGAATCAGCCCGCCCCCCGGCGAAAACTTGACCGCATTGCTCAGGAGATTGTGGAGAATTCGCCCCATTGCTTCCCGGTTTATCTCGGCCTTCAGGTCGGGATTTTTGGCGATGATTTCAAATTTATGATTGATTTGCGGGTCGTGCGGGGCATTCAGCATCCGGGTCATGCGTTCCACCTCGGCCTGAATGACTGGTAAAACTTTTTCGGTTTCCAGAACCAGTTCGAGTTGCCCGGTTTCGATTAGTGAAATGCGCCCCAGGTCGGTAATCAGGCCTTGTAGTCGGTTGAGTTGCCCGCCCATAATTTCGGTATAATGGCGCAACCCCTCAATAGCCCGGTTAGGGGTATCGCCCGCTTTGGAAATAGCGTCATCCAGTTTTTTGGTCAAAAGCTGGTTGAAACCTTTAATCTGGGTCAGGGGGGTATTTAATTCGTGCGATACCAGCGACAAAAACTCGTCCTTGACCCGTACTGCCCGTTTTTCGGCCTCATAAAGCCGGGCATTTTCGATGGCGACTGCCGCCCGGTCTGCCAGAGCTTGCGCTATTCCCAACTGACGGTCAGTCAAAATCGGAAGCGAATTCTGCCCATAAGTTACCTGATACGAAACCAGCGCCCCAATAATTCGGCCTCGATTTTTGAGGGGGGCGCACAACAAACTGTTTACCCCATCTTCGGGCCGCAGAAAGCTAAAGTTCTTGAGGATTTCGCCCGGCTCTTGCAGCAAAAAAGGTACGCCACTTTGGAGCGCCCGTCCAATCGAGCCTTCCCCCAACCGTACACTGTACCCGGCTTTGACCGGCGAAATCAGCCTGATTTCACCGTCTATCGCCGCTTTGGAGTTAAACACATTAGGCCAGGCTTCTTCGCCATCCTCGGTAATCAGGCAGATAAGGGCCGAATTACCCAGCATTTCGTTAGCGACCCGTGCTACTCTGGTCAATACCTCGCCGGTTTTCAGGGTGGCGTTAAAAATGCGCCCGATGTCCGCCATCTGGGCGGCTTCCCGCTCGCGCTCGCGGGCTTCTTCGTAAAGCCGGGCATTGGTAATTGCCAGGGCCGCCTGATTAGCGAAAACGCTCAAAAGCCGGGTTTCCTGCTCATTATAGCGATGCGGACGGTCATGATAGAGAATAAGCGTGCCAATCAGAGTTTCCTGATAAATCAGCGGCAGGGTCAGCATTGTCTGAAAACCTTCGCGCCGATTGAGTTCGCGCAACCCGTTAAGGCGATAATCGCTGCTGGCATCGGCAATATAAATCGGGCGACGCAGGCTTTGAATCTGGCGAAACTCTTTCTTTTCGTAGAAATTGGCGATAGTGTCCAGATAATCCTGGGTCAGGCCGGTAGAAGCAACGCAAATAACTCGCCCAATGTCCTGGCGCAAAGCCTCGCTGAGATTCATTTTATCGTCAGGAGTTGGTAATTTCTCGCGCAAAAATACAGCGGCTCGGTTAGCTCGAAAAAGAGTGCAAATTTGCAGCAGCAAATCGCGCAACACTCTTCCGGCATTCAAATCACTATTGAGCATGGTCGAAATGGTGAGCAAAGCCTCGACCTGCTCCGGCTTGAGGCCCGGCGTTTCCTGAGCGATGACTGGCTCTACCGGCCAGGCTATCGCCGCCGCCTTCTCACTTTCCTGGCTATCAATACCCATAAACCCAACCATTTATTAAATTAGCGATTGAAACGAAACCCACCCGCCCGCTCAAACCGTTCAAATTGGTTAGCGGACTTGTCTCGTTTTAAAGAAACTGAAGTTATACCTGTGTAAAGGCTTACCCAATTAGCCCTATAGTTTATTATAACACAAGAATTCAGGAAGGCAAAGGGGAATGTATAAAAAGGGTACTTATTGTTTACACATGTTAAACAAGCCAAAGAGCTTTTTCGACCAGAAAAAGCTCTTTGGTATCGGGCAAACCGCCGATAAAAAATTTTGATACTTCTCAGGCAGCCAGAGCCGCCAATAGATTGCGGGATAAAGCTTCCAGATTTTGGGTGCTGCGCGACATCTCGCCGCTGTTGCTGGCGACCTGGGTTGCCACCGAACCGATAGCCTGCAAGGTTTCAAGGGCTTGCTGGGAAGCGTTATACTGCTGAACCGTAGCAGTACTGATTTCGACGGTTTGCTCATTTATGCTGGAAGCGGCGATTTCAATCTGCTCGACTTCCTCATTGTTCTGGTAAATACTGACCACCAGTTCCCGCAAAACCTCGCCACTCTGTCGGGCCGTTTCCAGGGCCATCTGTACTTCTTGTTGACCAGCGCCAGCTTTTTCTACCGCCTGCTGAATACCATCCTCGACCTGTCCCAAAATTCCATTTATCTGGCGGCTGGCCCGCACCGCCCGGTCTGCCAGCGCCTTGACCTCGCTGGCAACCACCCCAAATCGCTCGCCACACTCGCCCGCTCCGGCAGCTTCAATTGCTGCATTCAAAGAAAGCAGGTGGGTCTCATCGCTGATACCCCGAATAGTGGTGACGACCTCTCGAATCTGGCTCTGACGTTGCCCCAGGTCGGTCAGAATAGTTCTCAAATCCGAATAAAAGCCACTTAGATACTGATTGCGCTCGATGGTGCTTTCTACCGCCTCCGCCCCATTTTCACCTACGATTGTCACCCCCGCTGTAGCAGTTTTAACCCGCCGGGTGGTCTCCTGAATCTGGGCGGCGGCCTGATGGAGTTGTCCGGCTTTAGCGGCGATATTTTGGGCGGTGCGGGTCATTTCTTCCAGAAAAGCGCTCATCTCGGTTATCGCCGAAACTTGCTGTTCACTGCCACTGGCCTGCTCGACTACATTGGCATTTAGCTGGGCCGTCAGCGAAAAGACCTCCCGGCTGACATCTTCGCCTACCACCCGTTTTAGCTCAATTTCTTCCAGGGCGGCCTCAAGTTGTTCGCTTTGCTGGTTCAGCTGAAGGTTGACATATTTCAAATTATTGGACATATAGATTACCAACGAGATTATCAGTAAACTGAACAGGTAAATCATAATACAAGAAATCAAGTCGGCTTTTTGAGGTAGCTCTGGCCCGATTGGGTTAATGGTCGTAAGCCGTTCATTCAGCAGTAGATAAATGGACATGATGGCGCTCCAACCTAACACCACATAGGCCATCAGATTGTTTATTAGGGCTAGAGCTAATAAAGCTATCGTCAAAAAACTAAAAAGAGTAATTAGGTTGGAAAATACGATTAAATAATAGATGCTGGCGTGGACTACTACGGTCAAGACCAGAATGCGCGAGGCCAGCTTTATCCGGCCTTTGGCGGTCAGCCGCCACCCCAAACCGCTCACAATTATCGAAGTCAGGTTGATAAAAGGGCTGAACCATTGGACTTTAATATTCTGGGTCAGGCCCACGATGTCCATCGTCAGCGCAAATCCCAATAAACCAACCAATATCAAGCTGGTATTCATTACGAACCGCTGATGTCGGTTTGCCAGTGGGCGAATTTGAGAGCGGTTTAGTAAATTCTCGATTCGTTTCGAGAGGACAGCCTTTTCTGTAAACATAATGCGCTTTTACATCCATTCGAGGAAGGTAAATTCCACACTTGAGGTTTCTAGCTTAATAAATCCCATGATAAGTTTAGTCCTTTTTGACATCTTACCATTTGAACATTACGATTAAGCTAAAATTGGGATATAATTATCTTAATAAGGGGGTCGGGGGTCAGGGGTCGGAGGTCGGAGGAAATCCAGGCTAGTTTTGAGTTTTGAATTAAAATGCCCACCAATAACCGTATTTTCCGTCTTCCAAAACTCAGTCCTCAGTCCTCAGTCCTGTTTAAAGCTCTAGCTCGGCTACCAAACTGGCAGGATTTAAGGGTTGTCCGGTGGCTCGCTTGATTTTTTCGCGCCATTCGATACTAGCTCCCGGCCCGAAATAATTGGTTTGCAAAAAACCAAAGACCTCCGCCTGTCTAGCCGAATTCAGGCTGAAAAATGAGCCAAACTGTTGCTTGATGGCGGCATGAGTTTGAGCCGCAATCAAATCCGCCACCAGATAATTTTGGCGATAGACCGGATGGGTAGTCGGAAAGGAGTTAGCGGCCCAGCGCGGGGTCAGATTAAGGGGAGTAAAAAGATATTGGCTTTCGTAGTCTGCCGCCAGCCTTCCCAGGTCGGTTTCTGGGTTAGCATAGGCTTCTAGCTCGAAATGGGCCTGGGCCAGTAAATTGCGAATCCGTAACAGACGACGCGCCCGATTTGCCCTACGATAGTGCGCGACCTCAGCGAGTGGGCGCTCCATGACCTGCGCCAGCCAATCGGGATAGTGGGTGAAGTAGGCCAGGGTTTCCGCCATACCCTCGTTGAAAACCCCCGACTCGCGTTTATAAAGATAATTGGTCTGGCGATTGAAAGCGGAGTGCAAGGCGTGTCCGAACTCGTGAAACATGGTGCGATAATAGACATAACCATCTTTGGGGTTCGCCAGAATCCGAATATCGTCCGGCACCCGAATAGTGAAGCACAGCCCCCCAAAAGGAATATCGCGGCGCAGCACTTCAACCGGCAGCTTTTCGGGATTCAACCCAAAAGCTTGCAAGAGTTGGTGGATGCGGGGGATAATCTGAGGGTGGCGGAAAGGCCCGTCCGGGAAGGCAGCCTGTTGGTCGGCTAACCAGTGCAAATCCCAAGGTTCGACTCGCTCAAGGCTGTATTCGCGGCGGGCGCTTTCCAGAAAGGCCCGATACGGCGCGGCGGTCAGGTGGTCGAGTTGCCCAAAGAGTTCCAGTAACTCGGCCCGGTTGAGGCCAAAGAGGTGCAGTTGCAAATCGGCAAAGTTAGTATAACCCAGGCGGCGGGCTTCCGTGTTGCGCCGTCGCATTAGCTCCACAACTTGCGGTTCAAGCTCTTCGGCTAGAGGACGTAAAGCCTGCTCATAAACCATCTGGCGATAGGCCCAGTCAGGGTGGCAGCGTAAAGCCTCGGTAATATCGTTGCGGCTCATGGGCGAATGGCCCGATTGCGGCTTGATTTGGGGGACAAAGTGAATCAGACGGTGATTAATGGTGTTGCGGAGTTCGTAAATCGGACGGCTTTTGGAGACCTCGGCCTCCAGACAAGCCTGCTGGAACAGGCTCAAGCGCCGCTGCAAGTTTGGGTCAGCCGTGCGATTGAGCCAATGCCGTAGGGTCGCCTGAGTCGTCGGGTCGGTCAGAAAGGTCGAAAATGCGGCCTCGTGTTTGTTCAAATCGGCGCTGGGTCGCCCGATATACTGGTTAAAAGAGGCCAAATTATAGGCCACCCCTAGTTTTTCGAGGCGGCCTTCCAGCTCGTTGAGCCAATCTCGCAGCCGGGTTTCGCTGCCAATCCAAGACGGGGGCAAGTCTTAGCCGCCGATTTGGGACATGCTGCGTTTGGTGCGCTTGAAAGCCTCACCATCATTGATAAAATGCTTCATCTCTTTTTTCCACACAGCGCGTCTAATCGTTTCCTCCAAAACTTCGTCACTTGCCCCACTCCGCAAGACCGTTTTGAGGTCGGTTTCGATATGGGCAAACAGACAGGTTCGCAACATTCCTTCGGCAGTAATTCGGATGCGGTCACAGGATGAGCAAAAAGCGTGGCTGACCGGGTTGATAAAGCCCATCTCGCCAATCCCATCGGCAAACCGATATTTGGTGGAGGTTTCCGCCGGGTCAAGGCTGGGAATAGCGACTAGCGGCATTACCTCGCGCTCGATAATCGCCTTGATTTCGTCGCCGGTCAAGACGCTGTTGCGGTCCCACAGTTCGTCGGCATCGAGCGGCATAAACTCGATAAAGCGCACCACATAAGGTTTGCGGCGGGCCAGCATCGCAAAGGCTACCACTTCATCTTCGGTGAAGTTTCGCATTGCCACCGCATTAATTTTGATAGGCTGAATCTGGGGGTATTTTTCCAGCTCTTCCAACCCCTCTAAAACCTGGTGCAGCGAATCTCGCCGAGTTAATTGAAAGAACTTATCCTGTACCAGACTATCGAGGCTGACATTAATCCGGGTCAGGCCCGCTTCTGCCAGCTTCCCCGCCAAATTCTTCAAAAGATAGCCGTTAGTGGTCAGGCTCAAGCTCTTGAGACCTTCGATGCCATGCAACATGCGGATTAGCTCTGGCAAGTCTTTGCGGACGGTTGGCTCACCGCCGGTAATCCGTAGTTGCTCCACCCCCATACTGACCAAGAGGCGGGATAGCCGCTCAATCTCCTCAAAGCTCAAAATTTCACTGCGCTTGAGCCATTGCAAACCTTCGGCGGGCATACAATAGACGCACCGAAAGTTACATTTATCGGTTATTGAAATTCGTACATTCTTGATAAGCCGTCCGTATGCGTCTTTCAACGGCGGGCGGTTCGCCTCATTGCGAGAATTTATGGTATCCATTTTTAAATATTTCCTTGCTTATAATCAGGAATGTAAACTTTACACTCCCCAATCCCCAACTGCCTCAAGCATAGTCAATCAGCTTACTCAATCATTGAATTGAACCGAATTTTAACACGCCCGTACCGGACTGTAAAGCTTATGGAGAATAGTCTAGCTCAGAGGTAGGTTATCAATCAGGCGAGTGTTACCAAAGCGCACCGCCAGCGAAAGCAAAACTCCTTGACCTGGCAGAATTGGGCCGTTATATTCCTGCAAAGTAAGTGGGTCGGCGGCACTCACATAGTCAGGCCGCGCTTGCGGTATTTGGGCTAGAACTTCGCTCATCGCGGCGCGAAGGGCCGGGCCGGTGCGCCTAGTGGGGTCAGTTTCCCAGAGGTGGGCGGCGACCTGAAGCGCCCGATAGACTACTGGAGCGGCCTCGCGCTCCTGGGGCGAAAGGTAGACATTGCGGCTGCTCATTGC
>JBBRSG010000061.1:0-37848 GCA_038245615.1 Chloroflexia bacterium
AAGACCGCTTTTCCGGCGGTGCTTATTGTCACTCGGACTGCGCCCTCGGCATCGCCCTTTTGCTTGTAAAGCTCTTCCCGAAAGCGTCCTACGATAAACAGGGCGTAGTCAATTCCTAATCCTAACCCCAAAATAGTACAGATATTCAGGACGAAAATCGAAACATCCATGGCCTGCCCGATGAAATATACCGCGCCCAAAGTCAAAAGTACGCTGACCAGGGCCATCATCAAAGGCATAGTCGCCGCCACGACGGTGCGGAAAACCAGCAACAGGATTATCAAGGCAATCGGAAAGGTAAATAGCTCGGCCTTTTCGACATCGTGCTGACTGACGCTGCTGACCGCCTCATAGATTACCGGCAGCCCGGTCAACTTCATATCCAGGTTGCCCGGCTTGATTTTACTTTCGATTTCACCGACTTTTTGTTGGGCCTCGTCTATGTTCAGGTCAACTCCAATCAGAGCATAAGTATATTTGCCATTCTCACTGACAAAATCTTTCGCGCCGCTGCTGGCAAAAGTAACCACCTGAGTGACATTGTTCGCGCCCCGCAACCCACTGACCGCCGTATCCACCTGTTTGGCGTAGGCCGGGTCATCAGCCCGCGTGCCGTCAGGGGCGGTAAAGACGGCATAGACAAAGTTCCGGGCGCTGCCGAATTTTGTAACCAGTTCGTCCACCACTTTGATTGACTCGGCGTTAGGTAGATTAAAGCCCCCGGCTTTCAGGATTTCGGTGGCTTTAGGGGCGAAAATCCCCGCCACTATAATCAGGACTACCCAAAAACTTATTACGGCCCAACGAGCCTTGTATACGAAAGAACCAAGCCTCACGAACATAAGAATATCTCCTTGTATCGGGGTCTAAAATCTAAAATTCAGGAATGCAAATGAACGAGTTCGGCTACTAGCAAGCATTTTAATTATCTACCGCAAAACTTTTAGATTTTAGATTTTAGATTAAAGCTATGCCACGGGGCGCACTCCCCGCAATAGCATATCAAACAGCACCTCGACTGAACGTTCCCAGTCTACATCTTCCGGCATCAAAAGCCAGCGCCAGCTCAGTCCATCAAAAAAGCTCATGACCACTCGTGTCAAGGTTGGAACATCCACCTCGCGGAACTCGCCTGCCGCAATTGCGTTTTCTACCAATTGTTCACTCAGGACGGTGAATTCTTCATAACTTTTGACAAAGCGGGCTTTCACGTCGGCATCTACCACCGCCTGTTGCCAGAATTCGGCGGTCAGCTTGGTGGCGTTTACCTGGTTGCCGTCATGGTCGGTGGGAGTAGTCAAGTGAACCTGGACATAGGCCTGGGCAATCGCTCGCATCTGCTCTACGACGGTAGTAGTTCCTTGCAGGTTTATCGCCATCTGAGCCTGTAACATCTCGGTGAAGCGGTCACAGAGCGCCAGAAAAATTTCCTTTTTGCTCTTGAAATAGATATAGAGCGTCCCTTTACTCAAATCGCTCTCGGCCACGATGTCATCCATGGTAGTCGAATAATAGCCCTTACGAGCAAAGGCTATCGTCGCCGCATCCAGGATTTGAACCCGTCGTTCTTCGATCCGATTATCTTTTTCTTCTTTGGCGTTAGGCTGCATTTTAACCTGTTAATTATTGCCAAAAGGTTTATGACTGACCAGTCAGTCATATTGTACTCTATTTCACAATTTTAGCAGCCTTTTAAAATCTGTCAAGAGGTTTTTCGAGCATATAAAAAATCGCCGGATAATATTATCCGGCGGTCACAATCTTTATGACAAATAGTAATTTAAGTAAAGCTTATTCTCCGCGCTGAATAATGACTGGCTCGACGGTACGCTCGGCCTTGCGAGACAGACGGCGACGATTGCGCCGAAGGTGGACTCCCAGACCAACTATCGCCACTGCTACCAATAATGCCAGCCCAATAGTATTAAAAGTTTGGAGCAACACGTCCAGGCTGCGTCCGAAAAAGAACGCCAGGGTCATGTGGCTAGTGCAGTAAATAATCAGGCTAAAGAAATTATAGAAGAAAAATCGGCGATAGGGTAATTCGGATATTCCGCTCAAGATACCCGACATAAAGCAAAAGACTGGTAGATGGCGGCTGAATAACACCGCTTTGTCGCCATATCTCTGAAAGGCTCGCTCACCGATTTCCAGCCGGGCCGGGGTAAGCAAGATATAGCGCCCAAAACGTTCCAGCAAGCGCCGTCCACCCTGTTGCCCGATATAATAGCCCAACATCCCGCCCAGCGTCCCGCCGCTAACGGTTGCCAGAAAGACGAACCAGACTTCCAACCGCCCTTGTCCCGCCAGCGCCGAAGCCGCCAGCACTATAGTTAGGCCGGGAATAGGCGCACCAGCACTCTCGATCAGCATTATGACAAAGATAAGCAGATATACTAGCCAGCTAGTGGCTTGAATCGAGTTTAACAGGGCCTCCAACTATCTTACTCCTTAACTGATGTGATTCTTCATGGTCTTGGTCGCCCGGTTAAGTTTCCAGACTGCCAAAATAATTTACCCATTCGCCTTCCCATTACATTATAAGGCCATTATAACACGTCAATATTAATGGACTATGACAATTCGCACCCTGGGCTTAAATATTTGTAATTCGGCAACCACGACCAGACCGCTATTTGTATAAAACAAAAAGACGCGCCTTCCGACGCATCTTTTTGCTTCTCCCCAACTCGTTGTTGTTCACAACCTGCTTAATTTCACCGACATCGGCCCGACTTAGCGGCCTTCCATCTCCCGAAAAAGTTCGGTTTCGCGGCTGTTCTTGCCCCACTTGAGGGCGACTACGTCCAGGGCAACCAGTCCGGCTACTACCACTACCAAAAATAATCCTACCAACATGATATACCTCCTTGTAATTTTAGCTTTCTTTTTTGTTTACTTTGTTAATCTTTTTGGAGTAAGGTTTATACCTTACCCTTTTATTTTCTGCAACGCTCCAATTAGTTTGTACGTCCTCTGGCATCCTCGGCCTCGACCTGAGCCAACTTAGAACGGCGGCTGAACCAACCGCGCTGATTTTTCTTGGCTTCCTTGACCTGCGTGGCATGCTCGGCTTGCGAACGTAAATCGGCGACCTTATAGCGGGCGATGTCGTAATCTACCCCATAATCTCTGTACACTATCGTTACCTATCTTTCTTTGATAATTTTAAGATAATTCCTTTTATTATTAGGCATTTATGTTTTTCTACCTAAGATATTATACCACAACCAGGTCTGAATTGTGTTATATTCATCACACTCCTTCTAAGACCTTAGACCTATTTAAACTAGGCTAAAATGACAATTGGCTGATATTTACAGCGCCAATATCCTCATTTTAGCCCTTAAAACCTGCCCAAAGGTTTAGACCTCGGATTTAAGAACTTTGCTCGGTATCTCGTATCAGATGTTCTTCCAAAAAAATCCGCAAGGCTAAGGCCGCCGGGGTGAGCGCCCGGTCTTCCCGCGAAGCCAGCGCCATCGTCCGCCATAGGTCTGGCTCTTTTAGCGCCAGGACTGCCAGCCGTTCTGTTCCGACCAGAGCCGACTTAGGCATCACGGCTACTCCCAAACCGGCCTCCGCCAGCCGCAATAACATCTCGACCGCCCCACCGTCCAGGACAATCCGGGGTCGAAAACCAGCTTCTCGACAGGCGTTTAAGGTTGACTCGCGCACCGACCCAGGCGAATATAACAAGAACGGTTCATCCGCTAGTTCCTTGAAACTAACCGCCGCTTGCGAGGCCAACCGATGCTCCGATGATACTACCAAGACCAGTGGCTCGGTAAAAAGCGGGGTCATTCGCAGGTTATGTTCTCTGACTGGCAAGGTGATGACTGCCAAATCTATCTCTCCGGCATACATCAACTCTAGCAAGGCTCGACTGTTGGCTTCGTGCATACACAATTCCAGGGCCGGATAACGCCGATGGAAAATTTCCAGCAGCTTGGGTAACAAACGTTCTCCTACGGTGGGCGGGACTCCCATTGTTACCCGCCCATGCCGTAGTTCGCCCCGCTCTCGCATTTCCGCACGGAGGGCTTCAAACTGCGCCAAAATGATCCGAGTGTGGGTCAGTAGTCCTTTGCCGGTTTCAGTCAGACGCATAGTGCGGCCTACCTTTTCAAATAATGGCCCACCTCCAAGCTCCCGCTCTAAATCGTGTAATTGTTTGGTGATAGCCGGTTGCGCTACCCTCACTTCTTCGGCGGCCCGCGTTACATTCTGATGCCGTACCACCGCGTCAAAGTAAATTAAATGTCTTAATTCCATTGCTTGCTCCTCTGAAAATGGGGTCGGGGGTCGGGGGAAATTCAGGACTGAGGACTGAGGTTTGCAAGACGTTGGTGATATGTGAATAATTTACGCAGTAAATTATTCACATATCACTTTTCCGAGGTTACCACCGACTTGCCCGCGAAAGTTCTGAACATATAACTTATAAATATGGATTTATTGTAAAACATATATTGGACAGTGGCAAATCTGTCTGTTACAATCCGGGGGGACTAAAGTTTGTGAAACTAAAGACAAACAAGTTTCTAATCAAAGCCATGTTCTAATCAAAGCTACGTTGTAAAACTCTGCACCGTTTGGATTGGGACTTAAAGAAAAGAGGAAATATGGTAACAACCGAGGCGGCGGTGCTGTACTGCACCGAGCATTCCTTTCCGTTTGCCCACTCGCGACCTCTATTAATTGAAACCCTCGATTTAAGCGAACCTGGCCCTGGCGAAGTCCTGGTAGAGATTGCCAGTGCCGGATTGTGCCACTCCGATTTATCGGTGATGGACGGCACTCGCCCCCGCATAATGCCGATGGTCCTCGGTCACGAAGCCAGCGGCATCGTCCGGGAAGTCGGGGAAGGGGTGAGCGAATTCAAGGACGGCGATCATATTGTTTTTTCTTTTGTCCCGGCCTGTGGCAGTTGTTGGGCTTGCCTGGAAGGTCGCCCGGTTTTGTGCGAAAAGGGGGCTAAGGTCAATACGAGTGGCACTTTGCTGAACGGCGGTCAACGCTTTAAGAACCAACGGGGCGAAGTGCTGCATCATCATTTGGGGGTTTCGGCCTTCTCGCGGTATACGGTGGTAGCCCAGGAGTCGCTGGTAAAAATCGAACCGACCTTATCCTTACATCTAGCGGCCTTGTTTGGTTGCGCGGTCATAACCGGGGTGGGGGCAGTGCTGAATACCGCCCAGGTCAGACCGGGTAGCCGGGTTGCGGTGTTCGGCCTGGGAGGAATTGGCCTGAGTATGGTAATGGGGGCGCGGGCAGCAGGAGCTAGTACAATTATCGCGATTGGGCGGCAACCTCAAAAACTTGAGAAGGCTATTTTAGCGGGTGCGACCCACACGGTGGATATTAACGAGACCGAACCGGTAGCCGCCATCAAAGAAATTACTGGCGGCGGGGTCGAGTATGCCTTTGAAAGCGTCGGCAGCGAAGAAGTACTTTTTCAGGCTTACATGGCGACCCGACGCGGTGGTATGACTGTGACCGCTGGATTGCCTCATCCTCGGAAGCATTTTTCAATCCCGGCGGTCAGTTTGGTAGCCGAAGAGCGCACAGTTAAGGGGTCCTATATGGGTTCAGCCGTACCGCGCCGAGATATTCCGCGCTATATCGCCATGCATCAGGCCGGGTTGCTGCCGGTAGAGCTATTGCATACTCATACTATCGAGCTTGCCAACATAAATCAGGCCTTTGACGACCTGGCCCAGGGTAAGGCTATTCGGCAGTTGATTACTTTTGGATAATCAGTTAATCGAAATAATATAAAAAAGGATGCGTGCTTTTATGGAATTTGGACTTAGTACCGAGTTGACCGCTTTGCAGAAGCGAGTGCGGCAGTTTATAAACGAAATAGTGATTCCCTCTGAAAAAGGACTCCCCCCCCCGGAAGCAACTGGAGAATGGGACGCTTTGCGCCACGAACTTCAGAGCCAGGCCCGTGAACACGGGGTGTTTTTGCCCCAGCTTGGCCCGGAATTTGGCGGGCTAGGGCTAGACTGGCGCAGTAACTCGGTTATCTTTGAAGAGGCCGGGCGCTCGGTGCTTGGCCCTCAATCCCTCAATTGTGCCGCCCCCGACGAAGGTAATATGCACCTCTTACACGAAATAGGTACTCCGGTCCAGCAAGAACAGTTCTTGCGCCCCCTGGCGGCGGGTAAAGTGCGCTCGTGCTTTGCCATGACCGAACCACCGCCCGGCGCAGGAGCTGACCCGGCCTTGCTCCAGACCACCGCCACCAAAAATGGCTCAAAGTGGGTAATTAACGGTCAAAAATGGTTCATCAGTGGGGCGGAAGGGGCAGCTTTCGGGATTGTGATGGCTCGAACCGCCGAAGTCAAGGGCCGCTACGGGGCGACGATGTTTCTGGTCGAGGCCGATAACCCCGGCTACCGCGTAACGCGCCGTATCCCGACCCTCGATTTGTCGTTTGTCGGCGGACATTGTGAAGTCGAATATAAGGATTGTGAAGTATCGGAAGATGCGATTTTGGGGGAACTGCACCAGGGCTTTGACTACGCTCAGTTGCGACTGCGTCCGGCCCGCCTGACCCATTGTATGCGCTGGCTAGGGGCGGCCCGCCGTTCCCTGGAATATGCGTTGAACCACGCTACCCAGCGCCAGACCTTTGGCAGCAAGCTGGCTGACCATCAAGCCGTCCAGATAATGTTAGCCGACTCCGAGGTGGAATTGCACGCTGCTCGCCTGATGATTTGGCAGGCTGCCTGGCTGCTTGACCAGGGCCAGACCGCCAGCCGCGAAACCAGTCTGGCTAAAGTGTTTGTCTCCGAGACAGTCAATCGGGTGGTAGACCGGGCCATTCAGATTTGCGGGGCGCAGGGCGTTTCGGAAGATAATCCGTTGGCGAATTTTTACCGCGAGACTCGCCATTTCCGCATTTACGACGGCCCTTCCGAAGTACATCGGGTCACAATCGCCCGCCGAATGATTCGCCAGGCCGAGGGAGAAGGTTGGGTTTCTACTTATGCCTGAAGCAATTGAGCTAAAGACCGCTTTAGAATTAACCCTGACCGAGCAAGCTGCCAGCCCGGTAGTTGTGACCGATTTGATAATGCTGGCGGGCGGCTCGTCGCAAGAAACCTGGCGTTTTGATTTGGCGATAGCCAGCGGCCCGCAAGCGGGTTTACACTGCTTAATCCTGCGCCGTCCGTTGGGCGGGAGTATTTTTAATATTGCCCTGGACTTAAAACGGGAGTTCGAGGTATTGTGCGCTGCTGCCACCGGAGGCGTACCTTCCCCGCGCCCTTACTGGTTATTACAAGACCTGCTAGGCGTTCCGGCGACTATCGTGGAGCGATTAGACGGCGAGAGTATTGGCTCGAAGATTGTCCGCAAACCGGAACTGGCCCATGCCCGTGAAAAATTGCCGGAGCAGATGGGCGCGGCCCTGGCAACTTTGCACAAAGTGGATTACCGTGCTTGCGGTCTCGACCAGCTTTTGTCCAAACCGGCCTTTGGTCAGACTCCCGCCCAGGCGCGGATGGCCCAAATCGAGGCCGAACTGGACGACATCGGCGAACCGCATCCGGTTTTAGAACTGGGGTTGCGCTGGCTACGTCGCCATGAACCCGTCCCTCCCGAACATCTGGTGCTGATTCATGGCGATTTTCGGATCGGCAATGTCCTGGTCAATCCGGCGGGGCTGGTGGCGCTGATAGATTGGGAATTTAGCCACATTGGGGATTATGCCGAAGATTTGGCCTATCCTCTGGTACGCGAATGGCGGTTCGGGGCTGACCAATTGCACCTGGGTGGTATCGGGCAACCGGAAAAATACTTCGCCAGCTACCACAAACACGGCGAACTGCCGGTAGACCCAGCCCGCGTTTTCTATTGGGAGCTAATGGGCAATGTCTGGTGGGCGATTGGTTTGCTCAAGCAGTCGCAGCGCCATCTGCGCGGTGAGCAACCCAATCTGGAGTTTGCCTGCCTGGGTCGCCGTTGTTCTGAAATGGAAATTGAAATTCTGAACTTAATCGAAAATCGAAAATCGTAAATTTCTTCAGCCTACAAGCCCTTCCCTGATTTCAGATTTCAGATTTCAGATTTCAGATTGTAACAGGAGGTATTAGGATGCAAGACCGACCTACTGACCGGGAATTGATTGAGGCCGTCGCTCAATTTGTAAGCGAGGAGCTACTACCCCTGACCGCCGAAAATCCCCGGCTACGCTTTAGAAGCCTGATTGCCATAAACGTCCTGGGTATCGTAGCCCGTGAACTGACCGAGAGTGAACCGCTGATGCGAGCCGAATGGCAGCGGTTGGTTACTTTATTCGAGCAACCCGACCTTGAAGTACCCGGCTCATCGGGCGAACTAAGAGCAGCCATCGAGAGCTTTAACCGCGAAATTTGCCGACAATTACGACACGATACCCAGCCCGAAAGTGAAGAATGGCAGACAAAATTAGTCGAGCATCTTCAGACCACTGTGCGCGAGAAACTGCAAATTGCTAACCCGCGTTTCTTGGAGCGCGAAATGAGCAAGTAAACTTTGCTATTGAGGTGAGCGAAAAGAACTAAAGGGGTACGTAGGGGACACCCCTGCGCGGGGTAGTACAGGGGTGTCCCCTGTAAGATTCCTCTTTAGTTTTACTGCTCAGGTCAATAATTTGAATTTGAACAGGATGTGGAATTTTGAAGAACGAGCAGAACGAGCAAATTGAACAATATAGCTGGCTCAAGCGAATTAACGGCTTGCACCAGGATAAAGTAGCCTTGATAACCGGCGGTAGTGGCGGTATCGGCGCACAGGTCGGGCGAGTGCTGGCCTTGAGCGGCGCAAAAGTGATGCTGGCGGCCCGCCGCGCCGCCGAGCTGGAACTGGTGCGGAATAATATTATCGGCGAGCTTGAGCAAATTGGCTATGCAGACGCGGCGGAACGAGTCCAAATTCAACCCGATTGCGACATTGGCGAACCGGCCCAGGTAAAATTATTAGCCCAGCGCACCCTGGCAATATTCGGGCAGGTAGATTACCTGATTAACAACGCCGCGATTAGTGGGGCGGAAGACATGGTGATGGACTTACCGCTTGATATATGGCGACAGACTATGCAGGCCAACCTCATCAGCAATTATGCCTTGATTCGCCAGCTCGCCCCCCAGATGAAGGCCAGAGGTAGTGGCTATGTTATCAACGTTTCATCTTATTTTGGTGGAGAAAAATATGTAGCGATTGCCTATCCAAACCGGGCCGATTACGCGGTCTCGAAGGCCGGGCAACGGGCGTTAGCCGAGTCGTTTGCCCGCTTTCTCGGCCCGGAAATCCAGATTAACACCATGGCTCCCGGTCCGGTAGACGGGGAACGTCTGCGCGGCAGCCAGACCCGACCCAGTATGTTTACCCGCCGGGCCAGAGTAATTTTGGAAAATAAGCGTTTCAACGAGATTTACGCGGCCCTGATTGGAGTCTATCGGGGTAACGAGGTGGAAATAGCCGAAATGCTCCCGACGCTCTTGAGCAACCAGGTCGAGGCCGTCAAGGACGATTTGCGCCAACCGGAAGGACTGCGGCAACTGGCAAATACTATCTGGGAGCAAAGTGACCCGGCGGGGTCGGCCCGTTGTTACTTCTTAAACCACGCCCTGGCCCTCAAACTAATCCGGCGGCTAGAAAATGGGGGTTATCTACCGCGCAAAATCTTGCCTGACCTGACCCAATCGGGCGGACAACCCCGCCAACTGCTTGGGGTTGTGCCGCCAGAGCCGTTTTTCTCTCCGGCGGAATTTGAACGCGAGGCCAATCGTATTCAGGAACGCAATTTGGGGATGCTTTATCTGAAAAGGATGCCGACTGACCTGGATTTGGCGCTGGCGATGGCCTATCATTTGGCGGATTACTTTGTGACTGGGGAAACTTTTTATACCTCTGGTGGTCTGACAATGGAACGGGCCGTTACCGAGGGCGAATTATTTGGTAAGGCCAACCCGGAGCGCCTCCAAAAGTTGCGCGGGGCGACGGTCTTTCTAATCGGCGAACATCTGCGTCAACACCTGCTACGGCTGGCCTACAGTTTTCTTAACCAGTATGGGGTTGGGCGTTTAGTGATGCTGACCGAAAGCCCGGAAGCCGCTTCCCAATTTCTGGCGGCATTGCCGGATGACGAACGCTTGCAAGCTTTCGCCATTCAGGGTAATTTGGAAGAAGCGATAGACCGGGGGCGGGAGCTTTACGGTAGCCCCACCGTTATCGTAAGTACGCCTTTTCGTCCGTTGCCGCGAGGTCGTCTGACCGGTTCACCGGAGGGGGATTGGAGCAAGGTGTTGAGCGAAGAGGATTTTGCCGAACTGGTCGAGCAACAAATTACCCATCATTTTAGAGTAGCCCAAAAAGCGGCGTTTATTGATGGGGGACGGCTGGTACTGGTCACACCGGCCACCGGGCAGCACTCGACTTATGAGGAATTTGCCCTGGCTAACTTTATTAAGACGACTTTGCACGCTTTTACCGCTACTTTTGGGGTAGAAAGTGAACGTACCGTCCATCATAGCGCCGTTAATCAGGTGGACTTGACCCGCCGCGCCAGAGACGAAGAGCCGCGTAACCTTGCCGAAGAGGAGGAGGAACTAATCCGCTTTGTAAATGCGGTATTACTCACGGCAGCTCCCCTCCCCGGCCCGGACGAAAGCCGCTATCGCTCCCGCATCTACCGGGGTAATGCTATTACCGTCTAAGCAGTGGTCTGGCGTAGCTGTTGCGCCGCTTCAGCTACTACCTTTAATTTGTTCTCAGCTATTTCAAATGAGTTTACCGGGCGGTTGGAAAAAGTTCCAAAGCCGCAGTCAGGGTTCAGGAAAATTCGTTCCGGCGGCAGGAAAGTTAAGGCTTCCTGGACACGGGTGACAATTGCTTCCACCGTCTCAATGTCGGTAGTGCGCGGATTAACCACCCCTAGCCCCAGTTCTTTGGTGCGGCTAAGTTCCGGGTCTTCCAGCAAAGCCGCCAATTCCCCGGCGCGAGGCGTAGCAAATTCCAGGACTAATTGCTGCACCTTGAGCCGAGATAGATAAGGAACTAGCGGGAAATATGACCCACTTAAAAGAGTATCCTCGTTTTGACTCCAGTTGCCCCGGCAGATATGCAGCCCGGTCCGCACTTTTTGGGTTCCTTCCAGCACCCGGTTAATCAAGGATACCGCCAGTTCCAGTTCTTCGGTTGGGTCTTGCCGGGCAGAGAGCGCCGCGCACATAAAAGTCCGGGTTTGGCCCGACGTAAAAACTAACTCCGTCAAAACTGGTTCGTCAAGTTGAATAAAATCCACCCCGGCTTCCTCAAGCTCGCGGATTTCCTGGCGCAGAAGGCGCACTACGTCTTCGGCTAAATCTTCTTTCGAGGGGTAAACCTGGCGGGTAATTTCTTGAACCCACATAGCGCGAGTTAATAAATATGGGCCGGGCAAGGGAATCTTAATCGGCTGCTCGGTATGCTGACGCAAAAAGAGATATTCATTCAGGGCGAGCGGTTGGCGGCGTTCTAGCCGCCCGACACAGGTCGGGTTGCGAATAGAATAGGCCGGTACGTCAAGAGTGTTTAGGATGCGCTCAAAACCGACTTTATCTTCGACCACATCCAGCATTTCAGCCAGCGACATGAGCTGGACCCCCGCCAGCTTATCCGCCACGAAGGAATAAAAGTTATCCCGACGCTGTTCCCCGTCGGTCACTATATCCACCCCGACCCGGTGTTGGCGGGCCAGGATTTCCAGAACGGCTTGGTCGGCTACCAGGTCAAATTCGGCGGTGGAAAGCTGGCCGCGTTGTTTGCGGCGTTGGGCCTGCAACACTTCGGGCGAGCGCGGCCAGCTTCCCACCGTCGTTACCGGGAACAGGGGTAAAGCCAGGGCGGTCATGCTGATACTCCAAAGAAATTTTGCTGAATTACCGCCTCATTTAAGATAGCATAGCCGTTCACCCGGCCCGGCAACCACTCTTTCAAGCCTTCCATATCCATCATTTTGCGGTGGTCAGGGTTGGCGTAGCTCATCCGGTAAAGCACCTCCAGCCAGCGTTTTTCTTCCTCGACCGGAAAGCTTTCCAGAACCGTAAAATTGCAATGGTCAAAAGGCGGAGTGGTCGCCAGCACCGTTAATTTGCCAGGGTCAGCCGTACCGTCGGCCTGCCAGCTATCCCAATTCAGGTCTAGCACGGCGCAGGCATCGCTTTCGCCTTTCTGGAGGCTACGTAAAGCTTCCAGTTCGCCGCCCACGTGGTCGCCATGTTTGCCTACCAGCAAATCGAAGCGCCGCAGGGTAAAATCCTGGTCGGCGACCAACCCGGCCTGGCGCAACACTTGCAAGGGTATCAGGGTGGCCTGGGGCGAGTCCTTGGCTCCGGTTGCCACCGTCTTGCCACGCAAATCTTCCAGCCGTTCAATCCCGCTATCTCGCCTGACCAAAAAGTGCGATACCCGGTCCCGGTCAGTATCGCGCATGGCAATCGCCCGACAATGCTGGTTGGTGGTCTGTAAAGCTTCCAGCCAGGCCAGGGGCGAGTTCCAGGCAATCTGAATATGTCCGGCTTCCAGAGCTTCAACCATTAACTCATAGTTACTGTAAAAAACGTAATCAATCGGACAGCCTTCCGTAATAAAAAATTCTTTGATAATATCCCAGATGACCACTACTTTCGGGTCATACACGACTGCTCCAACCAGAATCGGTGATGTTTGCATAGAGTAGCTCAACCTTTCCAAAAAATAAGCCCCTGACAGCCGGAGCATGGTAAAGAGTTTTTAGATACAGGACTTTCACTTGGGACGGTTTTCTAAGTTAAGCAAATCGGGCTAAACCCCCAAAAAGGGTTTGGTTATATTGAAAATTTACGCAGTAAATTTTTTAATATAACTTTTCCGGGTTTACCACCGATTTGCCAGCAAAATTCCTAAGATTCTTCACCCGCTCAGGCTGACAGGGCCAGATGGGTTAGAATAATTCCATTCCACACAGCGCCCGCCCAATGAAGTCGTAAAGAACATCGCTGGTGGGGGCCATTACGCTGGCGGCGCGGGCATCCCGGAAATTGCGCTCCACACTAAGATGACGGCTGAAAGCTGCCCCGCCACAGGTTTGCATCCCCAGGTCGGTCACTTTAATCGCGCTTTCTCCGGCAGCGGCTTTAGATTCCAGCACCATCAAAACTGCGGTCGGCTCGCCATTTTCAATCGCATCCAGTACCCCGGTCAGATGAGCGCGGGCGCGGTCAGTTTCGATGCGCATCTGGGCCAGGCGAGCGCGTAGGGTCGGGAAGTCAGCCAGGCGACTGCTTAGATGCTCCATCCGGTTGCCGGTAAGGTGCTGAGTGGTGGCTTGCACGGCGGCTTCGGCGATACCGACTGAAATAGCCGAGTTGCCGGTATTGAACCAGGGTAAGACGACCTCTAACATACTGCGAAACCCATCACTGGGGGCGCAAATCGCCCGGTCTGCTGGAATCGTGGTATTCTCAAGTACCATCGGGGCGCTGGAATTGCCGCGCATTCCGAGGCTATTCCAGGGGCCACTTATCTTAAAGCCAGGGTCATTTTTGTACACGGCATAGAGCATGGTATCAGTCGGTTCGCTGCCCCCGGCGGTACGGGTTGAAACCACATAGCTATCGGCGTACCCGGCGGAAGTAACCCAGGATTTAGTCGCTGAGAGGGCCAGATTGTCGTCCTCTAGTACCGCCTGACTGACGGGGGCCCAGAAATGGCTGCGTGAACCGCGCTCGCTCCAGGCCAGGGTCGTCAAGTGCTTACCGGCGGCCATCTGGCGCAGTACATCCTTGAACGGCTCCGGGTAAGCGACGTAGCAGGCCGCCCCACTCAGATGCATCAGATAAATCATGCCCGTCGAGGCGCAACGTTGGCCTATTTCGTCCAGAACGGCACAGGCTACCCGCATTCCCTGGCCCATCCCCCCAAATTCGGTTGGAATGGTCAGCCCCAGAAACCCGGCTTCGGACAGGGCCGCGATGCCTTCTTTAGGAAACCGACTTTGCTCGTCTACCTCCGCTGCGTAAGGCGCAATTGACTCTTCGGCTATCCGGCGGGCTTGCTCGACCAACGCCTTTTGTTGCTCGTTCAATCGGTACATCACCAAATCTCCTTTACTTTATTAATGGTTTATAATCATAAGCTAATTTTCAATTCCAACTTAATTTTAACGCAACGCTTGAGGGTGTTGAGGAGGGGGGAACGTAACTGGACAAGTTGCCAGATTTCTTGCAGGGTCGCTTCCTCCGCATCGGCGCTGATGTAAAACCGACCTTCGATTTCTTCGAGACCGGGATGGCCCTCTTCGCCAATCACCCCTAAATAGACTAGAGGATTGTTCAAACGGCCCGTCACTCGCGCTTCGAGAGCATCCAAAAAGATGCCACGTCGGGTAGCCTGAGCCTCAAAACCGATTAGCAAGTCGCCGCCCAGCGCCCCTAGCAGGTATTCCACCGCGCTGGGATAATCATTCGTTTCCTCAAAACTGGCCTGCTGCTCGATAGTAAAAGACTGGTTGCGGATATAAGCCGTCGTGCGGGAATGTTCCAGCCAACGCACTCTGGCCGACCATTGAAATGCTTGGGGGTTATTGATTCGGCTATTAGCATCGTACTCAGACACGCCAAGCCAGCTTTCTTTATAAATCAAAAAACAAAAAATCAAACTTAAAGGCTTAAATCAAATCAGGGTAAGCATCCAAAGTCAGCGATATGATGATAATCTAAAATGCTAAAAGTTCCCAAGCTCTATGACTTTTGTATTATAGCATAGATAACTATTATGTATCCAATTGGAGAAACGAGGTAAAAGTTCGGAGATAGCCTGAATAGGATTGAAGACTAAAATATAGTAAAACTGAGGGAAATAAAGGCCGCAAATAAGGGATAAATGGAGTAGGTTAGGAAGGTGAAGGCAACAATTGATTAGCGCAAAGATATATCGGTGCTGATGCGGGTGGCGCATTGCAGTAATTGGGGTAGGAACTCCTCTAAAAGCTGTTCCTTGCTAACTCGATTGGCCTGGGTCGAAAGATTGAGGGCCGCAATGACATTGCCAAAGCGGTCGTGCAAAGGCGCGGCAATCGAGCGTACACCTTCCTCTAGTTCCTGATCAACCATACACCAGCCCTGCTCTTTGACCTCTAGGACGACTTCGCGGAGCCTGGCCGGGTCGGTAATCGTCCGTTTGGTGAGAGATTTAATTGAAGCTTTCTCAAAGAAATTCTGGAGCGCCGTCGGGGATAAACTCGCCAGCAATACCCGGCCCATCGAAGTGGTATAGGCCGGAAGCCGCGAACCAAGCGCCAGCGAAATCGTCATGATGCGCTTGGTGGGAACTCGCACTACGTAGACAATCTCGGTGCCATCCAGCACCGCCGCCGAACAGGATTCGTGAACCTGCTCGACTAAAGCTTCCATATGGGGTTGGGCAAAATCAGTCAGGCTCAGGGATGAGAGATAGGCATACCCCAGACTGAGGACGGTAGGCCGCAACGAAAATTCCCGACCCTGCGAATTTACATATCCCAACTCTTCCAGGGTAATCAAAAATCGTCGGGCTGCCGCCCGCGTCATATTGGTGGCTTTTGCTACTTCGCTCAAGGTCAGCGAAGGATGCTCCCGCGAAAATGCCCGGATAACCGCCAGACCACGTTCCAGCGAATAGACAAATTCGGGATGCCGCTCAGTATTTGACTTTTCTTCGTCGGTTTCCATCATTTTTTGAAAAGTGGTCAGTGGTCAGTAGGCTAGTTTTGAGCTTCCCAATCGCGGCCTCGCCCCCTTTGGGGGTAAATCGTAAATTCCCTCAGTCTTCCGCCTTCCGTCTTACTTCCTCAGTCCTTTCCTGCCCCCGGCTCATTATACCTTAATTTAAGAAAATCGTCCTTTGAAACTATTGACAAAAGTTTAGAGGTGCGGTATCATCATAATATGTCCGCTCTACGGACAATTGTACGCTCTACGAACAAAATTAGCAATAGTCATTTTAATTAAATACCGCCGGACTAAAACAGGCTGTTACTCCGTAGGCCGATAATTTGGAAAGTCGTGGGGACTATTTTCCAAATTGTTTAGAAGTCTGGTATCCAAATTTTGTAAACTTATAAAGATTGGCATGAGCATGGCAGAAATTACCTCATTGGCTCAGGCGGTAGATGCGCTGGTGCAGGATGGCGATAAAGTTGCCCTGGAAGGCTTCACCCATCTGATTCCTTTTGCCGCCGGACACGAAATCATCCGTCAGGCCAAACGGAAATTGACCCTGATTCGCATGACCCCGGATTTGATTTATGACCAGCTAATCGGGATGGGTTGCGCCCAAAAGCTGATTTTCTCCTGGGGTGGAAATCCGGGGGTCGGGTCGCTCCATCGGTTGCGGGAAGCCGTCGAAAAAGGTTGGCCCAGCCCACTCGCCATCGAGGAGCATAGTCACGCCGGGATGGTCAATGCCTATGTCGCCGGGGCTTCGGGCTTGCCCTTTGCCATGCTCAAGGGCTATATCGGGACTGACTTGCCGCGCTATAATTCACGGATTGCGACGGTAGATTGCCCTTTTACCGGCGAAAAGCTGGCGGCAGTTCCGGCCCTTAATCCCGATGTGACGGTTATCCACGCCCAGCAAGCTGACCGGGCGGGCAATGTGATGCTATGGGGCATCGTCGGGGTGCAAAAAGAAGCGGTGTTGGCTGCCAAACGAGCGATTGTGACGGTGGAAGAGGTGGTCGAGCATTTCGAGCCGCATCTCAATGCGGTAGTGCTACCCAGCTGGACTATCAGCGCGATAGCGGTAGTGCCAGGCGGCAGTCATCCCTCTTATGCTTTGGGATATTCTGTCCGGGACAACTCATTCTATACCGCCTGGGACAATATCAGCCGGGAGCGCGAGAGCTTTTTGGCCTGGATGGAGCAGCATATTCTCATGTCAAAACAGCCTTCGTTGACGAACTCAATCTAAAATCTGAATCTGAATCTAAAATTGAAGGTCAAAAGGGACTAAGAGATTTAGGGTTTACGATAAGCAAAGATTGAAGGTCAAAGGGGGCTGAGAGCGATTTCAGATTTTCGATCTTAGATTTTAGATTTTAGATTTTCAACAGAGGTAGCCCGCAATGACCCAGGAATTAACTTATACCGCCGACGAAATGATGACAGTGGCGGCCTCCCGGTTGCTTGGCAACAATATGTTTTGTTTTGTCGGGATTGGGTTGCCGAGCGCCGCCGCCAACCTCGCCAGGGCTACCCACGCCCCGGACTGTGTGTTGATTTATGAGTCGGGGACGATTGGCACCAAACCCAAACGGCTACCGCTCTCGATTGGCGATGATGAGCTGGCAGAAACCGCCGAAGTAGTGGTGTCGTTGCCCGAAATCTTTAATTACTGGCTGCAAGCCGGGCGAATAGATGTTGGCTTTCTGGGGGCGGCCCAGGTAGACCGCTTTGGCAACATCAACTCAACGGTTATCGGCGATTACAACCACCCGCAGGTACGCTTGCCAGGGGCGGGCGGTGCGCCGGAAATCGCCTCGTGCGCCAAAGAAGTCATTATCGTTTTGCGCCAGAACTCACGTACCTTTGTCGAGAAAGTAGATTTTATTACTTCGGTGGGGCATCTGACCGGCGGCGACTCGCGCCAAAAGCTGGGTATTAGCACCAAAGGGCCGACTACCGTGATTACCCAATTGGGCATTCTGACTCCCGACCCGCAGACCAAAGAATTGACCCTGAGCAGTCTGCACCCCGGCGTAAGTCTGGAACAGGCTCAGGCCGCGACTGGCTGGAAGTTACAAACTGCGCCCGAATTGCGCCAGAGCGAGCCACCTACCAGCCTCGAACTGGAAGCCTTGCGCGAAATTCAGAGCCGGTCGAGGTACGATTAATGAATGAATTTAGCAGCTTTGCTTATGACGGCTTGCCGGGGCGGGTGGTTTTCGGGGCGGGTAGCCTGGCCCAGTTGCCAGAAGAAATCGAGCGGTTAAACACCCATCGGGCGCTGCTGGTTGTTACTGGCTCGGCCCAACGCTTTGTACCACAACTGACCAAACAGCTAGGCCCGCGCTATGCTGCAAGCTTTACCGAAGTAGTCCAGCACGTCCCGATGGCGACGGTAATCGCGGCCCGCGAAGCGATGCGCCAGAGCGAGGCCGATTGCGTGGTGACGCTGGGCGGCGGCTCGGCCATCGGGTTAGGCAAAGCAATTGCGCTTGAAACTGGCCTCCCGATGATTGCCATTCCGACCACTTATTCCGGCTCGGAGATGACCCCGATTTACGGGATTACCAGTGAAGGCCGCAAGCGCACCGGGCGGGACTTGAAAGTTCTCCCCCGCACCGTCATATATGACCCGGCCCTGACCTACTCGATGCCACCGGCCCTGGCTGCCAGTAGCGGCATGAACGCTTTGGCCCACTGTGTCGAGGCGCTCTACGGCAAAACCGCCAACCCGATAACGACCTTGATGGCGGAAGAAGGTATTCGAGCCTTGACCCAGGGTCTGCCCCGGATATTAGAGGCGAAAACCGAGGCCGACAAAGAAGAAGGTTACAGCCAGGCACTTTACGGGGCGTATCTGGCGGGTGCGGCCCTGGCAGTGGTCGGGACGGCCTTGCACCATCGTACCTGTCACGTGCTAGGCGGCAGTTATAATCTGCCGCATGGTGAAGTCAACGCCGTAATTTTACCTTATGCCGTCTGGTATAACCGCGAGGCTACTCCTTCTGCAATGGAGCGACTGGCACGAGCGATGGGGACAAAAGAAGCCGCCGCCGGATTATTTGATTTTACGGCCCGAATCGGCACGCCCCCCAATCTGGCGGCCCTGGGGATGCCCAAAAATGAATTGGAAAATGCCGCCCAAATGATTGTTGAACCACCAGCCTGGAATCCCCGTCCGCTCGAATATGGGTGGGTTCTGGAAATGCTGCAAGCCGCCTTTCGGGGTAGTTTTGAGTTTTGAGTGCTAAATTTTTAGGACTGAGGACTGAGGACTGAGGACTGAGGTTTGCAAGACGGAAGACGGAAGAAAAATATGGGGGTTAGTTGGCAGTTTAACTCAAAACTCAAAACTTTCTTACTGAGTACTGGACAGTGACCACTGACCACTATTAAAGGAGTAGCACGATGGAAGAGGTAGTAATTGTAGCGGCGGCCCGGACTCCGATTGGACGCTATGGCGGCGGACTGGCGACGGTTCGACCCGACGACCTGGGGGCGATTGCAATTGCTGAAGCGGTGCGCCGGGCCGGAATTGACCCGACCTCGGCGACCAGCCAAATCGAAGATGTCTACATGGGTTGCGCGAATCAGGCGGGCGA
Source organism: Chloroflexia bacterium (assembly GCA_038245615.1). Taxonomy (GTDB): domain Bacteria; phylum Chloroflexota; class Chloroflexia; order Chloroheliales; family Chloroheliaceae; genus 54-19. The sequence continues at coordinate 19,319 of JBBRSG010000061.1, forward strand.
GGATAACCGCAATGTGGCCCGGATGTCGCTGCTGTTGGCGGGTCTGCCGACTTCGGTGGCGGGAGTGACGGTCAATCGGCTGTGCGGCAGCGGTTTGCAGGCGGTCAATGAGGCGGCGCGGGCGATTATGACCGGCAATGGCGAGATTTATGTTGCCGGAGGGGTCGAGAGCATGAGCCGCGCCCCTCTGGTGATGGCAAAGCCCAGCGAAGCCTGGCAGCGCGGCGATGCGACCTTGCACGATACGACCCTGGGATGGCGCTTTATTAACCCGCGCCTGTCCGAAATGTATTACCCCTTTACGATGGGCGAAACCGCCGAAAATGTGGTCGAGCAGTACAAAATCAGCCGTGAAGCGCAGGATGAATTCGCTTATGAATCCCAGCAAAAGGCTGCTGCCGCCATGACCGCTGGAAGGCTAAAAGAAGAGATAGTTCCGGTCAAAGTACCACAGCGCAAAGGTGAGCCAATCACGGTGGACAGTGACGAACACCCGCGCCCCGAAACCACGTTGGAAATGCTGGCGAAACTAAAACCGGCCTTCCGCAAAGGTGGCAGTGTCACCGCCGGAAACAGTAGCGGCATAAATGACGGAGCGGCGGCCCTGGTGCTGACCTCAACTCGCAAAGCCGCCGAATTGGGCCTCAAACCGTTGGCGCGAATTGTGGCGACTTCCGCCGCCGGAGTAGAACCGGCTACCATGGGACTTGGCCCTATCCCAGCCAGTCGTAAAGCTCTAGCCCGTGCCGGACTGCAAGCCGCCGATTTAGACTTGATTGAGCTGAACGAGGCCTTTGCCAGCCAGAGTCTAGCTTGTGTCCAGGAATTAGGACTTGACCCGGCAAAAGTCAATGTCAACGGCGGCGCGATTGCGCTTGGTCATCCATTGGGCTGTAGCGGGGCGCGACTGGTCACGACCCTGACCTACGAACTGGCCCGCCGTCAGGCCCGCTATGGTCTGGCGACCATGTGTATCGGGGTCGGGCAAGGCGTGGCGGTAATTATCGAGCGGCTTTAAGCCTGTAACCCAGGAAATCTAAAATCTAAAATCTAAAATCTGAAATCTAGGGTCATTAAATACAGGGTTGAGGAATGTAAGTAATTGGGGCAAAAGACAAAGATTATAAGATTTCTGTTCCCGATTTTCGATCTTAGATTTCAGATTTCAGATTTCCAGAGGAGTTGAACCCTGATGGCAAATAATAATACCGAACAACTCATCACCGAAAATGTGCTGAAAAGCATGGAAGATACCGCCAATCCCCGGCTGAAAACCGTAATGTCCAGCCTGATAACTCATCTGCATGCCTTTATCCGCGAGGTGGAAGTGACCGAAGATGAGTGGTGGCAGGGTATCCACTTTCTGACCAAAACCGGGCAGATGTGCGACGACAAACGCCAGGAATTTATTCTGCTTTCGGACACTACTGGCGTGACCATGCTGGTAGATGCGATTAATCACCGCACCCCCGGCAAGGCCACCGAAAGCACTATCTTTGGGCCGTTCTACCGCGAAGGGGCTGAGGAAATGGTCGCCGGAGCTTCGATTAGCCAGGATAATCGCGGCGAACCCGCCCTGATTAGCGGCAGAGTGCTTTCGACCAATGGTCGCCCGATTGCCAATGCCTTGCTGGATGTCTGGGAAACCAACCAAAACGGCCTCTACGAGCAGCAAGACCCTGACCAACCCGAAATGAACCTGCGCGGCAAATTCCGCACCGATGCCGAGGGCCGCTATGCTTTTAGGGCTATCCGCCCGGTATTCTATCCGATTCCTGACGATGGCCCGGTTGGGCAGATGCTGCGAGCCGTCGGGCGACATCCCTATCGCCCGGCCCACATTCATTTGCTCATTTCGGCGGAAGGCTTTATGCCGGTAGCAACTCACCTATTTGACCGGGAAAGTGATTACCTGGACTCAGATGCTGTATTCGGGACCAAAAGCTCGTTAATAGTAGATTTCCAGCGCCACGATTCAGCCCAGGAAGCCGAAAAATATAAAGTTACTAACCCGTTTTACACAGTGGAATATGATTTTATCCTAAAGCCCCAGGCTTGACCCGCGCAATGGCGAAGTTTAGTAAGAGTGAAAATTATACCGCGCCACGAAGCGCGGCAAGCTAACAAAGGAGTTGAGAGAATGAATAGAATTTCGCGCCGTTCCTTTATGCGAACCTCCGGCGGGGTAGCCGCCGCCGTCTCAATGGCTGGTATTCTGGCGGCCTGCGGCGACAGCACTCCCAGCAGCAGTGGGGCTACCGTCAAAATCGGCTATGTCAGCCCGCAGACCGGCCCGCTGGCAGGTTTCGGGGAGGCCGATGCCTTTATCCTCAAAGGCCTGAGCGACGCGATTGAGAAAAAAATCGGGGGCGGGCGCAAAGTCCAGATAATTACTAAAGATACCCAGTCCGACTCCAACCGAGCCGCCAGCGTCGCCGCCGACCTTATCCTCAAGGACAAGGTTGATTTGATGCTAGTAGCTTCGACTCCCGAAACGACTAACCCGGTCAGCGACCAGTGTGAGGCCAACGGTATCCCTTGTATTTCGTCGGTTGCGCCCTGGCAGCCCTGGTACTTCCGTAATCCCAAAGTTACCGATGCTGGTTATCAATGGACTTACCACTTCTTCTGGGGTCTGGAAGATATTACAGCGGTTTTCTTGAACATTTGGGACAGCCTGCCAACTAACAAGACGGTGGGGGCATTGTGGCCTAACGACGCGGATGGGCTGGCCTTTAGTGATGCCAAGAACGGGCAACCCCCCTTACTGACGGCTAAAGGTTATAAAGTGGTTGACCCCGGACGCTTCCAGAGTGGCACGGATGATTTCACCGCTCAGATTACCGCTTTCAAGAATGCCGGAGTAGAAATCGTGACCGGGGTGGTTATTCCGCCCGATCTGCGAACCTTCCTCAATCAGGCCAGCCAGCAGGGTTTCAAGCCCAAAGCCGTGACCGTCGCTAAGGCTGCGCTGTTCCCATCGGCGATTGCGGCGATTGGTGGCACGTTGGGCGATGGAGTGACTTCTGAAATTTGGTGGAGTCCCAGCCATCCTTTCAAATCCTCTTTGACCGGGACATCTGCCGCCGACTATGCCAGCAGTTTTTCCAAAGATACTAGCAAGCAATGGACTCAGCCGATTGGCTATGTTCACGCCCTGTTCGAGGCGGCGGCGGATGCAATTTCCCGCGCTCCCAATGCCAGTGACCGCAAAGCCCTGCGCGATGCCATCAAAGCCACCAACATCAATACGATAGTTGGGCCGCTCGCCTGGGGCAAAGGCCCGACCCCCAATGTCGCCAAAACTCCTTTGGTGGGCGGACAATGGGGCAAAGGCAAGGAATTCCCCTGGGATTTGACCATCACCAGCAACAGCCTGGCTACCAATGTCCCGACTGGCGGCACGACTCGCGCCATTGGCGGCTAGGGTCGGGTGAAATTTAATTGGGATGAACAGGATTTACGATTTACGATTAGGAAACTCAAAACTCAAAATTATCCTGTTCATCCTGTCCATCCCTGTTAAATTGTATTGCCGAGGAGGGAAAGCGTGGCAACCCCCATTTTAGAGTTGCGGGAAGTATCGAAATCGTTTGGTAGCCTGAATGTGATTCAGCAACTCTCCTTGAGCCTGGCACAAGGGGAGGCGCTAGGCATTTTAGGGCCAAACGGGGCGGGTAAATCCACCATGTTCAATCTGATAACTGGCGATTACCCGATTTCGTCGGGCCAGCTTTTCTATAAAGGAAAAGAGGTCAGCGGGATTGCAGCCTACCAGCGTTGCCGTCAGGGGATTGGGCGCACCTACCAGATACCCCGCCCCTTTGCCGGAATGACCGTCTTTGAGAATTTGCTGGTCGGCGCGACCTATGGACGGAATAAATCTATCCGCGAGTCACATAGTCTGTGCCAGGAGATTTTGCAGACTACCGGGCTAATCGGCAGAAGCAATCTCCGGGCGGGAGGTTTGCGGTTGCTGGAACGCAAACGGTTGGAACTGGCACGGGCGCTCGCCACCGAACCCGAATTGCTGTTGCTGGACGAAATTGCGGGCGGTCTGACCGAACAGGAAGTTCACGAATTGCTGGAAGTCATCCGGGCTATCCGGGCCAGGGGAGTAACTATTATCTGGATTGAACATATTCTACATGCCCTGGTTTCAATTGTAGATCGGATTCTGGTGATAAATTTTGGCAAGAAGCTGACCGAAGGCACGCCCCAGGAGGTACTTGCCAGCCGCGAGTTGCAGGAAATCTATCTGGGGGTGGAATAACTAATGGTGACGACAACCAGTTACACCGGCAAAGTCCTGCGGGTAAGCGAGGCCAATACCTACTATGGTGAATTTCAGGCGCTGTTCGGGGTCAGCCTGGAAGTAGCTCAGGGCGAAACCATCGCCATCATCGGGGCTAACGGGGCGGGCAAAACCACTTTGCTCCGCACTATTACTGGCGAAGTAGCGCCCCGCGCCGGGCAGGTGGAATACCAGGGCGTTTCGACCAAAGGTAAGGCGGTTCATTCTTTGTCGCGTCTGGGAATTTCGCTAGTCCCGGAAGGCCGTAAAATCTTTCCCAGCCTCAATGTCAACGAAAATTTGATGATTGGGGCGTATAACGGGCGCAAAGGGCCATGGGGTCTGGAAAAAATTTACCAGCTTTTCCCGATTTTGAAAGAGCGGGCCAACTTTCCCGGAATTGACCTGTCAGGCGGACAGCAACAGATGTTGGCAATCGGGCGGGCCTTGATGAGCAATCCCGATTTGCTGTTGATGGACGAAATTTCGCTGGGTCTCGCCCCGATTATCGTCAAAGAACTCTATGGCGCGGTCAAGGAAATTGCCCAATCGGGAACTACCCTGATAATAGTTGAGCAGGATGTCAATCGCAGTTTGCAAGTCGCTGACCGAGTATATTGCCTGCTGGAAGGCCGGGTCAGCCTGGAAGGGCCGCCCGCCCACCTGACCCAGGAACAAATCAAGCGGGCTTATTTTGGGGTCTAGCAGGAGCAGTGGTCAGTGGTCAGTGGTCAGAAAAATGCAGGACTGAGGTTTGGGGGCGGAAGACGGGAAAGTCAGGACAGAAGACTAAGGACTGAGTTCCGTAATCGTAAATCGCGGCCTCGCCCCCTTTGGGGGTAAATCGCGGCCTCGCCCCCTTTGGGGGTAAATTCCCTGACCTCCGATTCCCACGAAAGGGACGCTACATGGATTGGTTAAACGCCGTTATACAGGGGCTATTGCTGGGTAGTTTGTACGCCTTGTATGGAATTGGGCTGTCGCTCATTTTCGGGGTGATGAGGGTGGTCAATCTGGCGCACGGGGATTTAATTGTGGTAGCCGCTTATTTGGGCCTGTTGATTACCAACGGGCTAGGGCTATCGCCATTTTTGGCCTTGCTGATTGTCATTCCGGTAATGTTCGGGTTGGGGCTAATTCTGCAAGCCGGGTTGCTAAATCGTACTTTAGGGCGCGGGCCGCTGCCCTCCTTGCTAGTCACCTTTGGCCTTTCCATCATTATCCAGAACGTCTTGCTACTGGGCTTTACTGCCGATAATCGCCGCCTGGAAGCCGGAAGTATCGAAACTGCCAGCCTCCAGCTTGGTGGCAGCATTGCGATTGGGGTATTGCCTCTGCTGACCATGTTTGCTACTATTGCTATCCTGATAGGAATGCAACTATTGACCTCCCGCACTAGCCTCGGTCGCGCTCTGCGGGCCACTTCGGATGATGCGGGGACGGCGGAGTTAATGGGGGTGGACAGCCGCAAGGTCTACGCCCTGGCAATGGGCATTTCAATGTCACTGGTGGCAGTAGCCGGGGTTTTGCTGGGTATTCGGACTACTTTCACCCCGGCGGATGGCCCGGTTCGGCTAATTTACGCCTTCGAGAGCGTAATTATTGGTGGGTTGGGCAGCCTGTGGGGGACTTTCGCGGGTGGCCTGATTCTGGGGGTGGCGCAGAGCGTGGCGGCCCAGGCCAGTCCTGGCTGGTTTCAACTGGCGGGCCATATCCTGACTTTGCTGGTGCTGGCTTTTAAACCAACCGGGCTTTTCGCCCGTACCCGCGATATATAGGAGGGGGCGATGGTAAAAACAAAATCAGCCCCGCTCTCAACCGACGGGCCGAAATATCGCCAGCTACCGGGACTATGGTTTGGTTTGATTTGCCTGATAGTCGCCGCGATTCTTTTTAGCGGGCCGTTGTGGGCCAGTTCCGACCAGTTGCGAAGCGTGGTCAATTTCCTCAGTCTTTTGGCGCTGGCCCAGATGTGGAATCTGCTGGCGGGCTATGCCGGAATGGTTTCTATCGGACAGCAGGGCTGGATTGGGCTGGGAGGCTACACCTTGATTGTCTTTGCCGACGACCTGGGACAACCTTTAGCCCTTGGCATGGTCGCTGCCGGAATAGTCTGCGGCCTCGTAGCGATTCCAACTGCCGCCCTACTCTTTCGGCTGCGGGGCGGCTATTTTTCGATTGGGACATGGGTCGTAGCTGAAATCTTCCGACTGTTGGTGACGAATAATACCGATTGGCTGCGGGGTGGCAACGGGCGCACTCTGAACGTAATCGGCCTGGGTCTTGACCGCGATACCCGCGAAATCCTGACCTATCTTTTTGCGGTAGTCATCGGGTTAGGTTCGATGGCCCTAGTCTATTGGCTGATGCGCTCGCGGGGCGGGCTGGCGCTCACTGCCATCCGTGACTCGGAGATAGCTGCCGCCAGCCTGGGGGTTAGCACCCGGCGCATGAAGCTGGGAGTCTATGTCCTATGCGCCTTTGGCACGGGCGTGACCGGGGCTTTAATCTACTTTAATTTGCTGCGGATTACCCCCGATGCCGCTTTCAGTGTTCAGTACACCGCCTTTATGATTTTTATCGTAGTCATCGGCGGTATTGGCACAATCGAAGGCCCGATTATCGGGACGGTGGTTTTCTATTTTATCCGCGAATACCTGACCGACTTTGGGGAGTGGTCAATTATTTTGCTGGGGGTCATTGCGATTGTTATCGTCTTATTCCTGCCAGAGGGTATCTGGGGTTGGGTGCAACGCCGTTTTAATCTGGAATTTTTTCCGGTGCGACGCTGGCTGAGAACGGCTGAAGTTACCGACCAACTGCCGGAAACCGTCGAGCAAAGCCACTAGGCTACCACCAAAAGTCTTGACAACCTGTAAAAAGTAAGCTATACTAAAAGTACGCATAACGCACATTTGTCCGATATACGAACAAAATTAGACGATTTTAGATGCTTAAAGTAAAGATTCAGCCAAGCGTTCAAGGGCGACCACGCAGGGTCGCCCCAACAGAGATTGGCGGTTCGGGCAACCACATAAGGTCGCCCTTCGAAAGCTATGCTAAACAAGGAGGATTTGCAATGTTGACGACGACGCAACCTGAATATAAAACCGTCTTTGGCTCGCTGGAGCATTACGAAAAAGGCGGAGTTGAGGTGATTAACGACAACCCTAAAAACTACGCTTTCTCGAATGTTTTCGAGATTTGCAATAATTCCAAGCCTTACGAGAAGGTAGTTTTTGGCAAGAACCAGATTTACGTCTTGGAAGCGATTCGAGCCGAGGGAACTTCTCCCTGGTACACCGCCGCCCACGACGAATTTGCGCTGTGCATGGACGGCGAAATCGAGATTCATTTGGTCAAGCTGGATACACCCTTAGCCGCCGAAGACAAGAACGGCGCTATTTTGGTTTCCGGCGAACCAGTCGGCCCGAAAATGGGCTGGATTAAGATTAAGCGCGGGCATCAGGCTCTCCTTCCGGCAAATACCGCCTATCAGTTCCGCTCCGAAAAACCCGGCGTAGTGGTGTTACAAACCTGCCTGGGCGACCTTTCGGTCCAGAAATGGGCTGAAATCTGCCAGACCAAGTAGAATAAGTGAATCAGAAAACTTCAAGGATTTATTTTGCAACAGGAGGCAACCATGAGCGCAACCATTGAGCAGTTTACCTCGGCGGCATCTGAGCCACATCCGCTTTACGGGTACAAGAGCTTCAAACTGGGCCAGTTCGAGTTTTCCCGCGATGAGTATTTCGTCCACATCCGATGGCCGCAAGCCAGCCATACGATAGATATTGGCAACTTCCTGCGCTCCCTAATGCGGGATGTGGCCTGGGGCTTTTTCTATGGCTGGGTCAATTTTGACGATGTATTCGGAACTTGCAACCACTACGGGACGGTAGATGTGTATGCCGGAACTTATAATCGCAACTACAAAAAGGCCGAAGTTGACCACATGGAAAACCATCCCACCGAACTGGTACGGGTCACTTTTGTAGATATGGTAGAAGACTGGACTAACGAGGGATTTGATCCGTTTGCCGCCCCCCAGGAAACCGGCACCCCTTATGGGCGCAAGAATGGCGCGAACCTGGCGGCGGTGCGGCGGGCGCGGTCACTGGCGACTCGGTGCGTGGGCCTGAAGGACGATGCTCCCCTGCGAACCGATGAAAGTGGCTATACCGTCAATCGGGCCTTCGCCGATGTGCCGCAAGACCAGCCCGAAATTCATGCCGAACCCGGCTTTGAGAACGAAGTCCACGCTTTCAACTTGTTCGGTTATTTGTCCCGCTCGGATGTTACCTGGAATCCGTCGTTTACTTCGGTGGTCAAACACAGCTTTATGTGTCCGACTACCGAGGAGCATATTTTGCCGATTATTCACGGTAATGACCGGGTGGAATGGTTCTTCCAAATGTCGGACGAAATTCACTGGAACAGTGGTGACAAAGTGACCGGCGAACCGCGCTCTCGCGTCATTATGAAGGCCGGGGACATGGCTGCGATGCCTGCCGATTGCCGCCATCAGGGTTTCTCGCCCAAACGCTCCATGTTGTTGGTCTGGGAAAACGGCTCGCCCAAAGTGGTCTACGAAATTGAGCAGGGGTTATCGCCGATTAACCCGGTTCAGTTCTAGTCGGGAAAGGTAAAGGTAAAGATAAAGCCATGCAAACCAAGCTCTTCATCAACGGCGAATTTGTTGATGCAGAAGACGGCGAAACCCTGCCGACCCTGAACCCGCACGATAACAGCAAGCTGGCGGAGGTAGCCATGGCCGGCAAAGCCGATATTGACCGCTCGGTCAAGGCGGCCCAAGCTGCTTTCCCCAAATGGAGTGCAATGGCGGCGATGGAGCGAGGTCGGCTGCTGCTCAAGCTGGCGGACGCAATCGAGGCCAACGCCGACGAATTGGCTCGGTTGGAAAGCCTCGATACCGGACATCCAATCCGCGATACTTTGCGGTTGGATGTACCACGCACTGCCGTCACTTTCCGTTATTTTGGCGGGATGGCCGACAAATACGAAGGGTCGGTCATTCCCGTGGAAGCAGGGTTTTTGAACTACATGCTCCGACAGCCGGTCGGGGTGGTCGGGCAAATTGTCCCCTGGAATTTCCCGCTGATGTTCACCAGTTGGAAAATGGCTCCGGCCCTCGCCGCCGGGAATTGCGTGGTGATGAAACCGGCGGAACTTACCCCGCTTTCGTCGCTACGGATTGCCGAACTGATGGCCGAGGTCGGTTTCCCCAAAGGGGTGGTAAATATCGTGCCGGGGCTGGGGCATATCGCGGGCCAGTATATCGCCGAACACCCCGATATTGCCAAAGTCGCCTTTACCGGCTCGACCGCGGTAGGCCGACGAATTGTCCAGGCTTCCGCTGGAAATCTCAAACGGGTGCAACTGGAATTAGGCGGCAAAGGTGCGAATATTGTTTTTGGGGATGCCGATATTGCGGCGGCGGTCAACGGCTCGGCTTTCGCTATCTTCCACAACCAGGGTCAGGCCTGTATCGCCGGTTCGCGGCTGGTACTGCACGAGGCAATTGCCGAAGAATTCACCGAGCGGTTTATCGCGCTGGCCCGCAGCATCAAGCTGGGTAATCCGCTCGACCCGACCACCGAAATGGGGCCACTCACTTCGGCTCAACACCGTGACCGGGTGATGAGCTACTGTGAGGTAGCCCGCGACCAGGGCGGGGAAATATTGATTGGCGGCAAAGCCCCTGACCGCCCGGAATTGGCGGCAGGTTGCTATGTCGAGCCAACCGTCGTCCGGGCCAAAGCTACTGACCGGGTAGCCCAGGAAGAGGTTTTCGGCCCATTCGTCACCATCAGCACCTTCAAGACCGACGAAGAAGCCCTGGCGGTTGCCAACGGCACCGAGTACGGTCTTGGTGGCGGGCTATGGACGCGAGATTTGCAACGCGCCCACCGGGTCGCAGCCGCGATGCGAAGCGGGATGGTCTGGGTCAACTGTTACAAGCGGGTCAATCCCGGTTCGCCTTTTGGCGGGGTCGGGGCCAGTGGTTATGGTCGGGAGATGGGCTTCGAGGCTATGCACCAGTACACCGATGTAAAGTCGGTCTGGATAAATGTGGATGCCAATATCCCACCGCATTATCCGCGCTGAGATTCTGAATACGACTATAATGGCGTATTCAGAATCTCATTTATTTTGCGGGTTAAATCGTTGAAGCGAAAAGGCTTGCTGACTGCCCCTCGAAAACCGTAGTTCTGATAGTCAACCATAACCGGGTCATAAGCATAGCCACTACAAACCAATGCTTTAACCGAGGGGTCAATTTCGTGGAGATGGGCAATGACTTCTTTAGCCCCAATACCTCCGCTAATCGTCAAATCCATGATGACCAAATCGTAGGGATAACCTTCGTCCAGTTTCTGACGGTAGAGGGCGATAGTTGCCGGGCCATTGTCGCAGGAATCCACCTCGTAACCGCTCTGGCGCAAGCCTTTCCCTAAAAAAGTCAGGATGCGAGTATCATCGTCCAGAATCAAGAGCCGACCATTCCCGGCGATTAGATGGTTTTCAGGTGGGCTGGTAGTTTCGGGTAGGTTGACGGTAATCGGTAGATAAATCGCAAAAGTCGTGCCTTTGCCCACCTCGGAAGTAACGCTAATATGTCCGTTATGCTGTCGGATGATGGAGTAACACATTGCCAGACCCAGGCCATTCCCGCTGGTTTTAGTGGTGAAATAGGGGTCAAAAATGCGGTTTAACATATCGGGTGGAATCCCGGTGCCTTCGTCTTTAATCCTGACCCGGACGTAATCGGCCTCCTGTAAAGGCAAGGTTGGGTCGAGCAACCGCAACGGAATATTATCGGCGCTCAAGCTGATTACCCCGCCTTCGGGCATAGACTGAGCCGCGTTTATCACAATATTGCTGATAACCTGGCTAATCTGGTTCTGGTCAATTTCTACTGTCCACAGATTTTCGGCAATCGTAAACTGACTCCGGGTATTAGTCCCGTGCAGTACAAACTCGACCGACGCTTTGAGTAAGGTCGGCAGTGAAACGGCAGTTTTAATCAGGTTTCCACCTTTGGCAAAAGTCATCAGTTGTTGGGTCAGGTCCTTGGCCCGGAAAATGGCTTTTTCTACCTCGGTCAAATCTTCCATCAGGTCGGTAGTATCTCCCGCTTTCAGTTGAGTGACCGCGATATTGATACGTCCTATCATAACCGTCAGGATATTGTTAAAATCGTGGGCAATCCCACCCGCCAGAACTCCCAGGCTTTCCAGCTTTTGGCGGGTCTGGAGTTGTTCCTGGAGTTGGTGGCGCTCGGTTTCATCCCAAAAAACCAGCACCACCCCAATATTCTGCCCGGTAAAACTATCGTGGATCGGGGCAGCATTGGTCTTTATCACATACTGGCGGCCATCGCGGGCTATCAATCGGCAAAGTTTGACCGGCTCGACTATCAAACCAGTTTCGAGAACTTTGCGGACCGGATTTTCGACCACCGTATCGCTAGTTTCTTCGATAAGCTGCAAAAATTCTTCGACTGGTAGTTTGCTGACTTGGGTTTGCGTCCAGCCAGTCAACTTTTCGGCAACCCGGTTCAACAAGACCGCCTGACCGTGATTATCGGTGGTAATCACCCCGTCGGCAATACTCTGCAAAGTAACTTTCAGTCGCTCTTTTTCGGCAGCGAGGGCAGTTTCGGCCTGCTTGCGGAGGGTAATATCGTGGGTCAAACCCAGACTGGAAATCGGCACACCATCCGGCCCACGATTAAAAACTACCGCACGGGCCAACAGCCAATGCCATTCGCCCGCGTTATCCCTAATACGAAATTCAGTTTCTACCACTTCGCCATCTTTGGATTGCTTCATCTGGATGGCACTGTTTTCAAGCTTGGTAAAATCGCCTGGGTATAGTAAAGGCGGCAGAAAGTTATCCTCTATTTGCTGTACCTGTTCGGTGGTATAGCCTAGCATCTCAGTCAAGGTGCGATTGGTATAAAGATTAGTTCGAGTGATGTAATCGTATACATAAATCAAATCAGGGGTGGCTTCAATCACTCGTTCCAGAAAATGACGGCTCTTGTACAACTCGCTCTCGGCCTGCACTCGCTCGGTAATATCCCGCGCATTGACGATTATCCCGTTTACAATCGGGTCAGCCAGGAGGTTGTTTACAATTAATTCAAAGTTAAGGATTGTGCCATCGCTAGGCAAGGCCCGCATTGAGGCCACATACTGTGGCACTTTCGGATTTTCAAGGCTTTTACCTAGAACCTGCGCCATCAAGTCTGTATCTTCGGGATGGACAAAATCAAATGCAACCCGATTCACCAAATTTTCTGGAAGGTAGCCCAAAATACGCTGAATCGAAGGGCTGCCATATAAAATTTCCCCTAGCGCGTTAATTACTACAGTTATATCGGAAGAGTTTTCAATCAAGGCCCGAAAGCGTTGTTCTTTTTCCAGAATTTCGGTCTGACGGCTAGCCTCTAACTGATTACGATAGTGGCTGACAATGATAATCGCCATCGAAATTAGGGCATTAAATATTAGTGGGCCGGTGAGAAGGTCGCTAACTGATACATTTGGCACGATAAAGGTAAAGATGAGAATGGCGATTAGATGTAGGACGGTTAAGCCAGCCGCAAATCGAATTTTCAGAAAGATGCTGCTGATAAGCACCGATAGAACCAGACTATCCAGAATATAGATTTCATTGGGCTGGTGGTCGGGAATAGCCGCTTCGATAAGGCCTGCCGACATAGTAAGGATAGTTAGTAAGACGGCAATGCTGTAGTAACCGGCCCGATTTAAGAAAAAATAGCCAGTAAGGAAACAGAGCGTTACGATAGGGGCTAAAAATTCCAGGTAGGTATTGCCAAAAAATAAAGATACCATTGCCACCAAAAACGTTCCCAACCCGATACAACTAACCAGCAGAGTAGCTAATAGCCGGGATTGTTGTTTTTCGGTTGTAGTTGGAAGCGAGGCTGCCGGGCGGATAAGCCATTCCCACCAGTTTCGTCTGGATGGAGTCTTCATATATTTGGTATGAGAAAAGGTGAGGGTACTTATTAAGAAGTGCTAATGCAACCTGGTAAACCACTAGGTCTAAAAATGAGCTAACCAACTCCGAGCATTGTTTGTTTACAGTTATAAATGTATCGTTCAGCTATCTGATTGTACCGAATTTAACTAGGCTAGTCAATACAATTAGATTTTTTCAGTTAGAATCACTAAAATTATTTAGCAGGGGTCATCGGTCAGTAAGAAAGTGCGGAGTGCTGAGTCTTTGCTAGATTACTGCGCTTTCTGTCTTCCGTCTTCCGTCTTGCATTTTACTGACCCCTGACCTCTGACCTCTGCTAAATAGCCCTTTTGAGTGCCAAAAGTACTAGTCGGGCCTATTGACGAAGTTCGAGCCAGTTTTTATCATTATAAACAGTAGTCTAAGTTTATTATTCTGGTTTTGGTTTGATTTTGGTCTACTATTGTGGCTTGCAGGGCCACTTCGTAAGCTGTTTCGTAATCTTTTTTTGGTCTAATTATAACAGGCATATAGTTCTATAAATTTATCATCTAGCAATTATCAATCCGCGTCTTAATCGGCGCAGAAGCGCGAGGAAATAATGTCGAAGCCAAGAATCATCGTAACGCTCCCCGCCTATAAAGCTGAACGTACCCTAGCCAAGACCCTCTATGACATTCCCGCCGGTTTCGCGGACGATATTATCCTGGTGGATGATGCCAGCCCGGATGCTACCGTCAAGGTCGCCCGCGAGTTGAGCCTGAATGTAATTGTCCACGAGGCCAACCGGGGCTATGGCGGCAACCAGAAAACTTGCTATGATAACGCCCTTGCCAAAGGTGCAGATATTATAGTGTTGCTCCATCCCGATTATCAATATGACCCAAAGGTGCTGCCCGACCTGGTGCGCCCTTTGCTGGAAGGGAAGGCCGATTTCAGTTTTGGTTCGCGCTTTGCCAACGGCGGCAAACCGATGCAGGGCGGGATGCCGCTCTATCGTTATATCGGCAACCGGGCCACCACGGTTATTGAAAACGCGGTTTTGGGAACAAATTTCACCGAACTGCATAGCGGTCTGAAAGCCTATACCCGCAAGTTTCTGACCGAGATTGATTACCATCGCTACAGCGACAACTTTGTATTTGACAGCCAGATGGTGATTGAAGCGGCCTTGTTGGGCTATCGGCTGGCGGAAGTGCCAATTCCGACCCGCTATACCGAGGAGTCCAGTTCGGTCAGCGTCAAAAATTCGTTGGTCTACATTTCCTCGACCATGAGTACCCTGTTTGGCAAGACCGCCAACCGCGAAAGTCTGCGGGCCGCCCATCAGCAACGCCTCAGCCATCTAGTTCGCACCATGAGCAGCGAGCCGATGCTGCGCGACAATCGCGCCATCGAAGCCGAAGCTTGATTCAGTTTTGAGTTTGAGTTTTGAATTACATTGCTAATGCACTAGCTGAATTTTCTCAGTACTCAGCACTCAGGATTTTTTGACCTTAGATTTTAGATTTCAGATTAAAAGAGTCGGGTTGGCCCGGCTCTTTTTGGATTGCTAAAGGGTTTCGGCTTGCGTATAATCTAGCGGTAGATTTTATGACTTTTGGATAACTCAAACGGCAAAGGCGGGAATAGTTTGGAGATAAAGGTGCAGGGCGTTCTGTTAGATTTGTGGGGAACGCTGGCCTATAACATACCCTTAAATCGTCGGGCTGATTATGAACCGATTGCCCAAAAAATCGGACACTCTACTGAAGAAATCTGGCGACGCTGGAGCGCCTTTAGTCCCCAAGCTTTACGGGGTGAAATAAAGTCCGGCGAAGAGCGGGCGCAACGGATTTTGACCGACCTGGGCGCACCCCTCGATTTAGCCCCGGCGATGGCCCGCTACGAATACGAAATGCGGAGCGCCGATGTTCATCTCTTTACCGGCGTGCCGGAAATGCTGGGCGAGTTGCGAAAGCGGGGGTATCGTACCTGCCTCATCTCTAATTGCAACTACATGACTCCGGCAGTAGTCAAACAGCTTAAACTCCCCGAAATGTTGGACGCGATTGTACTGAGCTTTGAAGTGGGAATGGTCAAGCCGGAGTTGGAAATTTACCAGTTGGGGGCAAGCCAGATTGGGCTAAAGCCGGAAGATTGCCTTTTTGTCGGCGATGGCGGAGATGGCGAACTGGACGGAGCGCGGGCCGTCGGCTGTCAGGTGGCGCTAGTCGCGCAGGAGCGAGGTCACGCCTTTCGCAATCCCGCCAAGCTCTATCCCTACGACATCCGCTTGAATAATATTACGGAATTGCTACATTACCTGAAGGAGCCGGAGACAAGTTCAACCGCCGCATAAGCACCCGCTTGAGCCGGGCGCGGTCTGGTACAACTCCCTGGCTAAAGACCTGCTGGTCTATTAGCATAATCGGGGGATGCCAACCGCCGGTGGTCAAAGCTTCCAGAGCGTTGGCTACCCAGGGTTTTATAATCAATTTCACTCGTGGGTCATTCTCTAATTCTAACTCGCGCAACACACTGCGGGTCAGCCCGATGGTCATGTCACATTCTTCACACCATCGCTCTGGTACTTTAAAGAAGAGTTGCCGCCCGGTAAAGCGGTAAATAACGATTTCAACTTTCTCTATTTTTTTCTCATCTTTAGTTTTTGGCATAAGGCTCTTTCCAAAACGGCAAAGCTGAAATTAAAAGCGGTATTCCGCTAGTCAAGCCCAGGGTAAGCCCTACCGTCTTGCTCAGGTCAATCCCCAGAAATTGAACCGCCAGCACCCTGGCATCTATCGCTAACAGGCCATAAACATTGTAGTCGTCATAGTCATTAACAGTTGGGGTTTTTGGGGTTTCCGGGGGATTAGTCTCCACCAGGATTACTCCAAAGACCAGGGTCAGGACTGCCACCAGCAATTCCCAGACTGCCAGCGCCCACCAACGTTTATCCATATAATAGCCCGTGACCAGATAGCCTAGCGCGAATACGGTATGCCACACTACGCTAACAGGCGCACCCGTAACATTAAAACCGTACACTAATACCAGAGTGCTGATAAAGCCTAAAACTACCAGTCCGCTCCAGGTGGTCGCCATCCCGGAACTAATCACATTATTATTAAGCAGATAATTACCGACCAGTCCCAAGACCGTCAGCCCGACCCAAACTAGCAGCATCCCGCCCACCCCCAGCGCCTTCGCCCCGGAAAAAGCATTGTGGAGTATGCCACCGGCGATTAAGAGGATACCCCACCAGCCCATTGCCAGTTGGGTACGGTGGAAGCTGCTGGCCCACCGGGGTGCTTTGCCAAGATTGCTGACTTTGGGATTATCGTCCAGTCCGCTGGAGTCGGTTGAGATGCTCATTATTAGGGACCCTTTGTAAATTCGGATTTGCCTCGGCACTATCTATAAAAGATACGGTCTGAAACCCTAAAAAGATTATAACACCTTTCGCTTTAACTCAAAGGCTTGACCGCCTGATACAAAACGTGTTCATAGGCCTCGTCACACTCAATTTCAGTAAAGCCAGTGTTCGCCAGCACCTCAGCGTATATCCGGTGGTCCTTAAATTCCATTATGGCAAAATCCGTACCAACTGAACTCAAATAATGGGTCAAAAAATCATAGTTAGGCGCTTCGGGGTCGGTGGTAATCATATCCAGCACGAAAAACCGCCCGCCCGGTTCGAGCGCCTCAAAAGCTTTCTTGAACATAAAGGCGGCTATATGCGCATTAAAGGGATACAAAATCCGGCTGATAAGCAACCCATCGCCCGGCGGGAAAGGCTCGCGGTTCATATCTACCGCTATCGGATTGACCCGCCCCGCTAGACCCTGGGCGGCGATATTTTCCAAAACTAGCTCAATGGCGCTGGGCAGATTTACCAGGGTCACGTTTAGTTCGGGATAGCGTCGACAAACCGCCGCCGCAATATCGCCGATGCCGCCGCCTATATCCACCAAATGCCGGACCTTTTCCAGCTTGCCCCGCTCCAACAGTAGCCTGACCGGATAATAAATATTGCTACGGTGCAAGGTTTCATAAAACTCGCTGTGGTCGCGGGTGCGGGGCGGATAGGGGATAAAGCTGGTGAAATCGCGCTCGCCGCGCACCACTTCCGCCAAGTGGACATAATAGGTGTCAATAATGCTGCTGATATACTCGACAAAGGGAACCATGGTCAGATTAGAGGGCCGCTCAGTCGGCAGAAAATACTGGACGGCAAAGGGGGTCAATTCCCACTCGCTATCTTTTTTTGTGACCAGCCCGATTTGCTCCAAAGCCGTCAGAAATTTATCCAGTCGGAGGGGGACGCTACGGGTCGCTTCCGCCAGAGTCTCCAGATTACGCGGGCCGCGTCCCAAAGCCGTAAAAAGCCCCAGGTCGAAAGCCGCTTTGAGGCTAAAAAAATCTACGCTACTCTTGAAAACCATGTCGTAGGCCATTTTGGTAGACCGAAGCAAATCGGCTTCACTCATAATACTTCTACATCCCTTCTTAATACCAAATAGTTAAACCTGCTATAAAATTTGGCGCAAACCTATGGTTGAGGTTCGTCAATTCTCTTATTATAACCACTCAAATTATTTTTTCAGTAGCATGATATACCCACTTTGGGGCGCTAGAGTATTCAGAGGGGCGTAGTCCTTAATCGCGCCATCTGACCCGACTACCAGTGGGGCAAAATTAATAGGGGAATTACTATTATTGAGGTTTAACAAGAGGCTGGCCTGATATGACCCGGCCCGCAAGCTGCTCTTATCGGCGGAAAGCTTGAAATCTGTCACGGGTTCATCACTGAGATTCATTATAACCAAAATATCTTGCTGGTCGGTGTGGCGCAAATAGGTTGCCACACTATAAGAGTTACTATTGTTGAGGGCCAGCAAACTACCCTGCGCCAGGGCCGGATTTGCCCGGCGGGTCTGCACCAGCTTGCGATATAAATTGAGCAGCGAGCCGGGAGCGCTGTCCTCGGTCTGGACATTTACGGTTGCAGCATCGCGGTTGACGGCTTGCCAGGGCGAACCAGTGCTAAAGCCGCCACTCGTGAGGTCGCTGCTCCATTGCATCGGGGTGCGAATCTTAGGGTCGGGCTTGCTGCCGCTCATCCCGATTTCCTCGCCATAATAGATAAAAGGCAGGCCGGGCATCGTCAGATAGGCCATCGCCGCCAGTTTCATCTTTGTCAGGTCTCCGCTCAGAGTCTCCGTCACCCGGTTTTGGT